>JAHJDP010000078.1 GCA_018831195.1 Candidatus Eisenbacteria bacterium
CCAAAGACCGGTATAGTATTTATATCGGGAACCCTCCTCTGTAATGATGTCCCTCTCACCGCTGTCGGTGTGGAGCCCCCTGAGTGCCAGGTGACTCCGACCTCCCTTGATTTCGGCGAGGTCTATATCGGCGAACACTCCGATCAAAACTTCACGATCACCAATACCGGTGGAAACACCTTGACCGGCACGGTGAGCGAGTCGTGTGATCACTACAGCATCATCGCAGGTGGCGGTCCCTACAGCCTCGGCGCGGATGATTCGGTCGAGGTGACAGTGCGGTATGAGCCGACGTCGCTCGGCATTCACAATTGTACGATAGAGACAGGCGCTGTTTGCGAAGCTGTCTATTGCGCCGGCGAGGGAGAGTATAACTCATCCGTCGCGATTCAGGAGTCTTGGTCCGCCTGGCAGAAGGATCATGTTGAGATCCACTGGATTCTTGAGTTGCTCGATGTGAAATCCGAGATCTCTTTCGAGGTTTCCAGATCAAAATTCGGCGGCGGCGAGAATCATGAATTTGAGGCCCCATTGATTGAGCATAACGGGGATCGGTATACATTCATCGATACATCCACGGAATCTGATGTGGAATACATCTACTCTATCTCGGTGATTGCTTCCGGACGAGTAGCCGCTGAACTCAGTGTAGGGATAACAACGCCGGTTGCCAGCATCCAGCTTTACCAAAACCGTCCAAACCCGATCAGAGGTAGTACAATGATCGAGTTCGCATTGCCGGCGGAAGGGCTTGTTCGGCTGGAGGTTTATGATATATCCGGTAAAAAGATACGGTCGCTCATCAATCGAGTGGAGAATGCCGGACGCTATACGTCCGTCTGGGATGGCAGGGACAGTAGTGGTGAGCCGGTGGCAAGCGGCATCTACTTCTATCGTCTGAGAATGGACGGGAAAAGTAAAACGAGGACTTGCGCCTTGTTGCGATGATCATATGATCCCAGGTTGTTTCCCGCGCCGGCGTTGCCAGGCGAAGAGGATCTGGAGGGATATCTACAGCTGTCAGGATCGGTGCCCCTGCTTGCCTTGAGGACACATGCCCTTATTTCAAATAGATAACCTTTCCCGTTTTGACTTGGTCGGGAGTATCAAGAACATAGAAATAGATACCCGGCGCGATGACGCCTCCCAAATCATCACGGCCATCCCAGGTGACCTCATGCCGCTTCGCCTCCCGCCTTCCATCAATCAAAGTGCGAACACGCCGCCCTGAAACATCGAAGACGCGCAGTACAACCCGTCCGGGCTTCAACAAAGTAAAGGCTATATGCATAGACAGGTTAAACGGATTAGGGTAATTATACATCCCCGTTCCGATGTGGGATAAAATAAACGGATCCTCTTCAATATCCCCGACCGGATCGCAGGTATGACCTTCATGCTGAATCAAAATAGCATAATCCGCAGCGCTGACAGTGCCACTGCCATCAAAATCAGCTCTGCAGGCGACACCGCCAAAATCGGTCATAAAAATGCCAACGTCGGCGCTGTCAACAAGACAATCTCCGGTTAAATCCGGTGAGATCCATTCGCTTGTGTCGACCTCCGCTCCACTCGCTGCGGTCCAGGGAATCGTCACGCCGAGACACTCAACAGTTGTTTGAACAACGCAGCAGTCCACGCTTGGTGAAACATCGAGGCCGGCTCTGATATGATACTCTGCGGTTCCGCTGCTATCGGTAACCGCATCCTCAATATCGCATATACACATTTCACAATCGGCATTAAATATCGCCGACACCCCAACGCCGCTCATGGGGGCATTATATTGATCCCTGACATTCACAGACAGCCAGCTGCCGTCCCCTTCGGGACACACCAACGCCCTGGGCTCGAAAATTAGTAGATCTCGCCACTCCGCCGAAGAATGTCTCGGATCCACAATTGGATCATACCCTGCTCCAAGGCCCGAACAGATAACCTCACCGCAGGAATAGTGTCCTGTTTCTATGACGCATTCATGCTCTCCATAGGAGGCCGGTTCATAACGCACTGTTACAATCCAAGACTCCCCTGGCGGTATGCTATAAGCGCCCTCGCCATCGAATATCTCGAAGTGTTCGCAGGAAGCGCTTACATATCCGGCCAAGAGTCCTTCGCCGGTGTTATTAATGGAGAATTCCGCATCTTGATAATCCCCGACATCCACACAGCCGAATTCCAGGGAGGTCGGTGAAACTTGGCAAAGCGGTCGGCCAAAGGCGTATAGCCCGTCATTACGAGCACCGACATAAACCCGGTCGGCGGCAACAGCGGGGGATGAGTATACGGAGCCACCTGTTGAATAGCGCCAAATAAGGTCTCCTGAGTCCTCATCGAGGCAATAGACGGTGCCGGCATTACACCCTAAATAGACCTTGCCGTCGGCAATGGCGGCGGAGGAGAAGACGGCAAAGTCGGCGAGATATGACCAAATGACGGATCCATTGAAGGCATCGAGACAATATATATAATCATTTCTTGAACCAATAAAAACCCTTCCATTGGCGACTGCGGGACAAGCCCCCACCCAGTCGCCGGTATGATAGCTCCAGATCACCTCTCCAGGTTCAATAACTCCATTGCTATTGGGATCTTCCTGGGGCAAGCAGTAGATATGGCCGTCAAAGGCTCCGATATAAACATAGCCATAGGCCACTGATGGAGAGCCCTCTACATATTCCATCTCTGTTGTATAACTCCAAATAAATTCTCCCGTCAACTCGTTTAGACAATAAACCTTGCCATCCTGCGATCCGAAGTAGACTTTACCATCCGCCACGGCCGGTGACGACCAAACGTATCCGTCTGTCAGGTAGCTCCATAAATAATCACCTGATAGGGCATCGAGACAATACATATTGTGATCGACCGATCCCACAAAGACCCTGCCGTTATGAACCGCCGGCGAAGAACCAACTGAGGTACCGGTCGCATAGGACCAAACCACTTCACCGGGGTCGATGACACCATCTCCATTGGGATCAAATTGGGGCAAGCAGTAGATACTGTGGTTATTTGATCCGATATAGACTTTGCCATCGACGATGGCGGGAGTGGAGTTCACATCATCGCCTGTCGTAAAGGTCCAGAATAAGTTGCCGGAAAAGGCATCGAAACAAAGGACGTCACCATCGTTTGTTCCCACAAAAACCATACCATCCTTGACGGCCGGTCCCGCATCGATGCCTTCCGCTGTGGTATGTCTCCAGGCAATCTCATTTGTGTCAGGCGCCGACGAGGATGTGTATCCTGTATGGCTCAAATCGTGATGGGCCATCGGCCACCAATCCTCGCCCGGTGATTCAACCTGGATCACATTTCCATTGATGATGAGGCCGCCATGGTCGACAAATTGCGTACGCCAGTACAAATGAAGATTGTTCAAATCCAGAACGGATCCGGCGCCTAATTCCAGTCTTTCCACATACAGTGCCTCATCATAACCTTCCGGTCCAACCTGATTGCCATTATCAAAATAGTCCACAAGCTGGACGATGCCCGCATCCGCATCTCCGATAGTCAGCTTTCCAAGTGCAAAGTTGTTTATATATCCCTCTGAAATCGGCCCATAATCCACACATCCGACTTCCACCTCATCGGTAGTGCCGTCGCCGCCCTCGAAAATCAACCCCAGGTTCACCAAACCCGCCAACGCAATCTCATCAGTGCTTAGATTTTCAAAATTCGATCCGGTCATGTGGATTGATGCCCCGGGAACAGCAGCCAGGGTGCTATTCGGTCCAAGACTCAGCAGGCTCGATATTTCGATTTCCGCAGCGGCCCCTGAAATCTGCAAAATACCATCGCCATCGACACCTACAAAAAACGAGTCAGCCCCCAAAAAACCATTGGATATCTCGTAGGTTCCACTTGAATTGGTATTGAAACCCAGAAGTAGCTTGCCGGCGATTATACTGATTCCGCCTGTTTGCGTAAAGACGCCCGTCCCATCGAAGGCAACGGCGAAATCTTCCTGGCAAATGAAGTTCGAGTTGTCGCCAATCAAGGTTATGGTACCGGAGGAACCGCTTGATTCTCCAATACCGCTAGTCCACTCGGCGGAGACTTCGCCCCCGTCCGCAATGGTGAGTGAACCGAAACTAGCGCCTGCCACGATCAAATATTCGGTATTGTTTAGGGATGAACCGTCACCGGTAACGGTTACAGCTCCATCGCCGCCGGGGACACCACCGACCTGCGTATAAGAGGTTGAGACTGTGGCCCCAGCTTCAATGTATAATTCTCCGATGCCAAGTTCGGCAACCCAAAGGCCGGCATTGAGCCAATTTGAATCCCCGCCGGTGACGGTCACAATTCCATGCCCGGTTGCTCCGGTCCCAATCGATGCGCTGCCCCCGGAAACCTGACCGCTGTCTTGTATATCCAGACTCCCCTGACCATTTTCCCCGATCCGCATTTCCAAACCCCAGGGCCTGGACCAGATCGAGCCCGGTCCGCTGACAACAACGCTCCCCTCACCATTTTCTCTGTATCCGATAAAGACACCCGTAATCGCTTCGGATTCAGAGAGAGCCGCACCATTCTCAATGGACAAGAGACCTGTTCCGCTGTCGCCGATATATAGATATTCTTCGACTATCAGGCTGCCGCCGTTCATCTCGACCGTTCCGCTTTCCCCGATACCAGCGCCGAGAGTTAAGTCACGTGTTGAACCAACCTGTGAGCCTATAAGGGCTGTTCCACCGTTATTGATAAAGGCTTCGTCGCCGGAGGATGGAATGCCATCGGTCCAATTGCTGTGATTATACCAATCTCCCGTAGCAGCCTGCCAATATGTGGAAACACCCTGTGCCGCCGTGGCGGAAAACAGCAATAACAATGCAACGCCAAACAAGATCATAGTCATTTTATATTGTACAAAAGAGTTCCTTTTCATGGCTGATCCTCCAGGCTCTCGGAAGCTATGCGAGCTCGCCCCTGTTGCTTCCAAATATGTCATCCGACCCAAGATCCATGACTCCCCTCCGGCCTGGCCCCACCATGGAACCGGCTCTATGATATCAGATCGGATGGTGGAGAGACAGGAGGGAATGACATCAACCACACTGGGCAGGGCCATGGCCAGTGATCCCCCAATCCCCCGGCCTGCCGGCTGCTTTGCGGGCGGACCTCGCCCCTGCAACCCGACTGGAGATCCCGGTCAGGACGGAATCCGGCGAGACGCCGGGAAGAGAGATAGTGATGTTGATCGTGGGTGTCTTCTGCGGCGGCGGCCGAATCCAGGGATCCGGAACAACGGCGGCGGGATTGTTGTTGGGGGCGAGCTTCCGGAAGTTGGAGTATTTATCTTATCAGCCTGCCTTTTCCGCAAGTAGACTTTCTATAAATTCGATGATCTTGCCGGCAATAATAGGCTTAGTAAATATCCCCGCGACTTTCTCGTCCAGACTCCCGGCAAGCACATCGGGCACACCCCTTGTGACAATGATAATCGGAAGATCTTCTTTCAATTCGGCACGGAGTGCTCTAACTAATTCTGCGCCCTCGATCTCGGGATCATCGGTTAAAAATGCCGGCATTTGAAGATCGAGAATGGCCGCCTGCGGTTTAACTTCCGCGCATAACTTTAGCGCTTCCTGGGATCCACTGGCCGTTATGACATTAAAATGAGACTGAAGGAGGATCGAAAGATCGCTTGCAAAGTCACAGTCATCATCGACGACTAATATCATAGGCCTTATGGATTTGATCTGTTTCATATTCGGGCCAGCCCATTTGCCTGGGATTCGGTTGGGAACCACGCATCTACCAACCAACAGTCAATGCTTTAGCGGCCGGGCCTGAAAAACACATTGTAGGCGAATGCCGCCAGTTTCACTCGACCAGGTGTCAACACGCCGGGTCGAAAGGGCAAGATATTTTGTACTACTTGCTTGGGAACAAGGGAGATTGTTTCTTGGTGTTTGGAGATGTAATCGCGCACTGTTGTGTCCAGCATTGGAACCAACCGATTCATAGTCGAGGGATACTGACTGTCCTTTATTCCATGATGCATGACCAGCGCATAGAAGCACGCGCTGTGAAAGGCAAGATATGTCGGCGGCTCCTTTACATTATAAATATCCATAACTAGATCTTGAAATGGTCCGACATCGTGGAAGGTCTCCCGATTGATCAACTCCCGTTTTTCGGGGAAGTAAAAGACATCCATGCAGCTCCCACAGACAGTGTGTCCGCAGATTGGACAGGCAATTTTGCCCTTAATATCGAGGTCGAATTTCTTCCACTTCGCTTCCTTGGATCCGCAGAGACACCGATTGGTATTTTCATTCGATTCGGGAGCATCTCCGAGCAAGAGAACGCCGGCAATTCGTCCCGCTCTTTTCCCGATCCTGAGAAGGCCGAAATTCCCAAATGCAAATGCGGCAACCAAAAGAACCATCAAAATCGCCACAACGATGAAGACGCTTCCGAGTATACGATGCAAGGGCACCAACAGTAGGATCAATGCCAGCGCTATTCCAGCCAGACCATTTGGAAGATCGCCGCCGTATTTTTCAAGACGCCGCACGGTCGATTTCGACTTGCTACCGGGCTTTGCCTGTGCGGGAGAAACCTTGGGCTTCGGCAAAGTGAGCAAGCAGATGAGAGAGACGATACCTATGACCGGCAGTATACTGAGTTTTATCCATCTATCACGCAGACGGTTTTTCTTTGGGGCGATTATAAATGTGGCTATGGCCACAAGGGGAATAATCCCGATTGCCAGCATCAGCACGAATTCCGAGTCCATTTCATCATTCCTTTCCTAATGCCGCCCTTTCCGAATGAATTCAAACGATGAGTTAAATTGCAGGAATAGTGCCACTACTCCGGGCCGATTCAAAACCGAATGATGGGGAAGGTTTATCGATCGGATGACAAAGAGCCGCAGTGACTTTGAAGAGTTCTGAAGGAGTCATGACGCTTCAATAGACTGACGGCTTCGTTACCCCGGCACCTGAAATTGTCAACGGCAGGTTGACGCGCCGGTGTCCGGGGATTGGCCCAGATCCAGGGCAATATAAGAAGCCGGCAGGATGGCGGAATCAGCTCCATGGTCCATTTGTTATCTGAAAGACTCAGGATCAATCCCTGTTCTTTCAAAGGCTTTATAGATGGCCTGACGGGAAACGCCCATTGATTTGGAAGCCTTTGACACCGAACCGTTGTGTAGCCGAAGGACAAGTGTCAGGTAACTGCGCTCAAATCGGTTGAGAGCCAGCTCCCGAGCTTCTTCCCAGCCCATTGTGACGTAGCCTGCGCCTTCGCCGATTGAACCCAAGAGTCCGGGTCCGATTTCACCGGACCGGCAGAAAACAATGGCCCGTTCCATCACGTTTTCCAGCTCGCGGATATTGCCGGGCCATGAATAGCCCGTGAGGATCGATTCAGCGGCCTTGCTCAGCGCCGGAATCCTTTTCCCCTGTTCCATCGCCTTGAGTCGTATGAAATGCCGGGCCAGAATAATGATATCCTCGGGGTGTTCTCTGAGGGGTGGGATTGTAAGTCGGATGACATTTATTCTAAAGAAGAGATCCTCCCGGAGTGATCCATCCTGCACCGCGGCATCTGCGTTTCTGTTCGTGGCGCAGATGATGCGGCTATTGGTTGCGACCACCCGCTCCGAACCCAGCCGGTTAAATTCGCCTGATTGCAGGACGCGCAGAAGTTTTGGTTGAAGATGAATCGGCATTTCCGTGATTTCATCCAAAAAAAGCGTTCCATCTTGGGCAAGCTCGAAACAACCTCTGCGCGCTGCCGTCGCGCCGGTAAATGATCCCTTCTCATGCCCGAATAGTTCGCTCTCGACCAGTCCCTCGGGAACGGCCGCGCAATTAATTTCTATAAAGGGCCCACCGCTTCTTTTGCTCTTCGTATGAATCAGGCGGGCAAGAACGCCTTTGCCGGTCCCGGAATCTCCTGTGATGAATACTGTGCTATTTGTAGGCGCCACCGTCTCAACATCTGCGCGGATTTGATGAATAACCTCGCTTTGGCCCACAAAATCCCCACAATTCTTATCCGCCATCCGCTGCAGGGCTTCGTTTCTTCTTTCAGCCGTCGCTTTCTCGAGTGCTGCCTTAAGCCGGTGTGATAGGAGTTCTATTGAGGAGCCTTTGCTGAAGAAGTCCGTTGCCCCCAGGCGTCCCGCATTCAGGATCGTCTCCGGCTGATCATGCCGAGTGACAATTATGGCGGGAACATAAGGGTCCACTGACCGAATCGATTGCAAAACTTCAAGGCCATCCATATCGCTTTTTAAGTCATAGTCCAACAGATAGGCATCGAATCCCTGCCTGTCGACACGCGCCAGGGCCTCCTTCCCATCATGAGCAGACTCGATATGGAAATGCTTGCCCAAGAGCAAACCCAGCGCCGACGCAAACTCCTTGTCATCATCGACAATGAGAATTCTGGGCTTCGCCTCATTTGCAGATTTGCGCGTCATGATAATCCCCGTACTGCCAGCTGATGTGGGCGCTCTGAACCGCCCCCCAAAATAGCAGCCTGCGCCCTGATGTGAAGACATTCTCAGCAGGATTTTCCCCAAATAGTGGCAAAGGGTCAACCACATTACAGGTCGAATAATTTAGAGTCTTATTCAAAGTTATGGGTTTGACTCTGGGTCAAGATGCGGGTATCCTGTTCCTGCTATAGCATCCAGGCTTTAAAACGGCGGCGGATCCTGAAACCGGGAATATGCTTAGACCTTCAATATGAGTCGGCAATCATGACATTTTAAATATTCCAGCTTGTTTCATTCTCAGAGAAAGGGAGGAGAACCACCTTGTGTCCTGGTTTATTTATATAATTGGCTGCCTTCTCGCTCTATCTGTATCTGCCGGATCCAATCAAGAATCGGACTTTGAATCTCCAATCGTACTCGACACACTGAAAATAGATGGTGCGTCCAATACTCCGTTTGTCTTTGAGGAAAGCTTTCAGTTTGGCAACGACAATGCCAAAATTCATGATTGGTCTATTGGAGACTATGATGGGGACAGTTGGGATGAGCTTGTCACGGCCAGTGCTGAGTGGCCGGATGATAAAACGGTTTCCATAATCTGGCATGATTTTCCCAACGGCAATGCTTTCACTGTTGCGCAAAGGAACTTTACAGATTTCTCGAAGTTGATCAGATCTTACCAGGATGATTTAAATGGCGATGGCGCCGTTGACGTGTCCATTTCCTGCAAGAAAGGTTCAGAAGCCTGGGGCCTGATCTTCAGCGTCAGAGACCATCTCATCGCCCGGACCGCCTCAGTCCGGGGACCTGATCTCAATGCGAGCGGCCAGTGGGACGGCGTGGCTGAACCCTGCCGGGCCGTGGATTTGGATAGGGATGGTGACGCCGAACTCTTGGTCCGCGTTTTTAGTGGTTTCGATAAAAAACCCCGTGGGCTGATCGCCTATGACGTCACCGGCCAAGATACCCTATGGATGTTTCGGGCGGGGCCGCCGATAGGTTCTGGCCATGTATTTCCAATCTGGGATTCAGAATCTGAAAAATTGCTTCTTCTAATCGGAGCTTATTCCGTCAGTAATGGATCGACTGAAGGAGGCATTGATGACGGTGATAGTTATTTGTTTCTTGTCGATGCCAATGGGAGACTGCTAAAAAGGAAAAGACTTGCCGGATCTTGTACAAATCCACAGATGGTAATGGACGATATAGATCAAGATGGAATTCCAGAGGTCATTGTCACCCTGAGCGGTAATATGCAGTATGCGAACGCGAATAGGAATATTTGGATCTTCAATCCGCTGACTTTGGAAATAAAAAAATCAATCAGAACCGGGGCCTATCTTGAAGGGGCGCCAATCGTCATTGACCTCGATGGAGACGGCTGGAAGGAGATTGTAACGCGGACCAGCTCGGAAGTCCTCATTTTTAATCGAGATCTGAGTTTAAAAATCCAAATTCCCGGTGCAGAAGACCTGAATGTGACTCAAATTGACGATATTACCGGTGATGGCAAGCCCGATCTTCTGGGAACAGCCCAAAGAGGGAAGGTTTTGGTTCTCTTTTCGCCAAATGGAAGCATATTGGCCCAAAAACAATTCAGGGCCGATAGGATCAGTCAACCCGCGATTCTTCATTGGGGCCCGCGCCGCCAACAGGTGGTTGTAAGCACTGGTCACCAACTGCTGGGATTCACTCTTCGACGTTCAGATTCAGCTTCTTCTGGAGCGGCCTCCCGGGGCGCCGCCAGCCGTGAATGGCCGGCTGCAGTTCTTTTTGTCGTCGCCGGTCTTTTCATCGGAATTCTCCTGTCTGCGATTGCTGTATCTCGGATTTATAAAACAGGAATTTCTTCAATTCTATTCAAAGGGAGGGGAGATGGTTCAAAAAAGGAACGTTCTCAGGCTGAATATCGTATTGCTCTGACGCAAATTACGGCGTTTGGCCATGGAGAACCGGGCGCTGTTCTGGCTCGCGCGGCCACTTTGCTTCAAGCCGCCAATGATGATTTATTGTCTGATGCAGAGTGGCGTCGGGCTGTTTCAGAAACAGTATCGACCATGAGGAAGACATTACCACAGGCAGTCAATGAAATCATTGAATTTGGTAAGGTCTTAAAAGACCTGGGATTCACGCCAAAAGACATTTTATCCGAATTCCATAGTATCCAAAAGGATCTCGATCACCTCACGGAATCCCTGAATTCAAAAAAAATCGTCTCCATTGACGCATTTAGATCGGCCGGTCTGAGAATCAAGCGTTTTGATGATTATTTTCGAGATCTCAGAATGGCCTTCCGCATTTCTTTCACATGTGACGTGCTTGATGCTGTCAATGCGACCTTCTCAATGAAACGTCAATTTCTCCGAGAACACAATATTTTGAATTATGGTGTCAAAGTTTCAGGTGAAGGCAATTTCCTCGCCCATATTGATCCCCATCGGTTGCAGTATGAGATTTTGGACGATCTAATAACCAATGCGGCGCTCGCCATGTCGGATTCTCAGAATCGAAGACTTACAATAGATATCCGACAAGAGATGAAAACGATTGAAATCCGGGTCATCGACACAGGCAAAGGCATTGAGCCTGCTATTCGCAAAACACTTTTCGATCGTGGTGTGACGACTAAAAAAGAAGGTGGATTGGGGCTCTATCAGGCCCGTATGGCGGTAAAAGATTTTGGCGGAAGAATATTTGTCGAGGTATCGGAGCCACGAATTGGTACAACGATGACCATTATCGTTCCGTCAGCTTCGGAAATCTAGCAAATGGGGATGTGTTTCCATATTAAGGCTTTATCAGGCCGAAGAAGAGGCGAGGATGGCTGATTTGAAAAGGCGTATAATTAAATGCGATCGCCCCCAGTTCTCCGAGAGCGATCGCATTAGCGGGCTGTTCCCTGTCATCGTGCAATAGATAGTTTTCGCACCAATACCTGTGATTCAGTCGTCGACTGACAGAAATAGACACCTGGGGCGACGGGACGGCCGTTAGTGGAGCAGCCGTTCCACTCGATCTCATGCCGGCCGGCCGATAATGTCTCGTCCAGAAGGGTGGCCACTGAGCGACCGGAAGCGTCAAACACTTGTATTTTCACAGGTCCGGCTTCGGGTAGATCGAGGGCGATGTGGGTACGAGCCAGGGCAGGATTGGGGAACATCGAGAATTCGACTCCAGGGATTACCGGATTTCCGTTCGCGATGGAGCTCACAGCCCCGGTTGATGCGACGAAGACGTGCCAGGTCGAATCGTGATTATCACCCCATCCCTGATCATTGATGCAGAGGTGCAGACGCCCCTCGCAATCCGGGAAGTTCTTGTACATAAGATCACCAATGGGAAAGGGATCGCAATCGGCAATGCGGCCAACGAGAGACATCCCGGTAAGATCCGGCGCTGGATAGCTGCCGCTTCCAGCGCCCCAACCTTGCCCGGACGGTCCTGTGTGATTACCGGTATAGAAATCTGAGGAGGTAAAAAAACGACCGGAGGCCGTGAAGCAAACTTCTTCATTCATTCCAATATCGAATCCGGTATCGACCCAGCCGTTGTTGTCTTCCACGCGCGTCCAACCGTACCACTCCACACCCGGCAACACGACCACGTCCCAGACGCCGTGATTGTCCGACACAAAATTGTCATTGGGCCCGAGATAGAGCGGCCCCGAAGCGCCGGCCGTCAGCATCTTGAAGTCACTGACAACAAAGATGTCGCCTTCGCCGATCCGCCCCAAAAGCGCATAACAACTCCCCCCTGGAAGCGGGTAATCCGCCCCAGCGTCGCCCGCGGCCGAACCGGCGGGAGAGTAGCAATTGTTTGAATGTGACAGTGGGTCCGTGTGAATCCGTCCATGACCCAGAAGAAGAACAACATCGCCCTCCATCAATGTGATACCTGTGTCCGTCCAGTCGATCGACCCCGGAACCTCAACCATTGTGGCCAGAGATGCAACAGCCGGTGTCGCGACAAAAGTAAGTGTTAGGATCAGGATGGGAATCAGATGTCTCATGGTCTACCTCCGTCAGTGTGTTTGCGGGATCCATGGAGCCGTGCGGGGAGATCGAATTTTACAGATTTCACCACCGCGCATCTCGCACAGATGCCATCGCGCTTCCAATTAGATAGGATTCCAGTACTAAGCTGCGGACGGCGTCGCGGGGGTGCCCCAGGTGATAGGCGTCTCAGCTGCAATCCCCTTTGACCGACTCTGATCAATGTGGTTTCCAAAATGGTTCCGCAGCTCCCAGTCTTGATGCTATGCGAAGTGCGTGCCAGCCAACCGGTATAGGCAGAGGTGTCCCGCCGACGCCCGCCTCCCGTCCCAAAACCCCTGTTTCAAGGCCAAAATTCATCATCCGCCGGAGGCGACCCCCACGCCCGGGCATTATGATCTCGTCCCGGCGGCGTGAGAATTCCGCCATGATGTCAACCGCAGGTTGTCGACTGCAGCCGCTTGTCCGTTCTGCAAGCTCAACGCAACCTTCCTGAACCTGACGGGCGCCACTGCGCGCCATTTCTCATAAGGGCGGACCTCGCCCCTGCAACCCGGCCGGAGATCCCGGTTGGGACTGTTTTCGAACAATTCCTGCGCTTCTCCTTATCGCGCAAGTATCCCAACTCAAACCTCAAGTGATGTCATCGAAATTTTTGACACTGGTTAATTCCCGGATATCTTCGCGGATCAACTGGGGCGGTCTGTGCGTGACCAACGGCGACAGCTCGTTTCTTTCTCCGTCAGACAGCATCGAGGATTCCGGAGATCTTATCGGTGACCTGAATCAAGCTTTGAAATCGCTCACATGAGCTGGTGTACAAGATGCAAGACCTGTAACCGGCACCTTTCACTTCTGATCGCGTTTCTCTTGCTTCCTCATCCAACAGATGGTATTATATATCCGCTTGGACGAACGTGATTCCCCGCCGGTCTCAGGATAACCTGCTGTTCAAACCTAAATTCAAAAGGAGGTGAGACCATGAAATTCAGAGCATTTATTTTTGTGCTGTTCTCCTTCTTATTTTCCTCGGCGCATGCGGATGTCCTCACGGTCCCGATTCCCTATCCGACAATTCAAAGTGCAGTCGTCGCCGCCGCCGCCGGAGATACGGTTCTTGTCGATTCGGGGACTTACCAGGAGAATGTCGTTTTTCAGGGTCGGGAGATCGCCCTGCTTTCCCTCCATGACGCGGCATCAACAACCATCAACGGGGGAACGGCGGGACCGGCGATTCTCGTCTCGGCCGGTGAGGGGCGCGGTCTCGTGATCATGGGTTTCACTATAACCGGTGGTGAGTCCTGGTCTCCCATCAGCAACCGGGGAATCGAGATTATCGGATCCTCTCCAACGATCCTGAACAACATCATCGAGCAGAATTACTCGGGGCACATAGCAACTCCCTATGGAGGCGGAATCTGTGCTATCGAAGGATCTTCGCCATGGATTGAAGGAAACGTCATACGCTCCAACCGATCACAGAGCGACACACATAACGCATGGGGCGGAGGGATCTATTTGCGCTCCGATATCGGGCTCCCTTTTCCCGCCGGAATCAAGGGGAATCAGATCGAATCCAACGAAAGCAGCGGCGTCAGCGGAGCGGGCGGCGGTATCTATGTCTCGGTCGCGGACGCGTCAGATTGTCTCATCAATGAGAATGATATTTCCTTCAATTCGACCGGGAGTTTTGTTGAAGCCGCCGAGGGCGGAGGCTTATGGGCGAATTGTCTCGTCGAGGACAACATTATCTATCAAAATACGGCCGACGGCATAAGCACTTCCGGCGGCGGTCTGACCCTCTTGGCTCCAGGGACGGCATCCAACAATACAATTCAGGGAAATCGCTGTCATGCCGATGACTCGATATTCGACACTCACAGCTATGGCGGCGGCGTCTGGAGCGATGGGAAGCTCGTCCTGAACCTGATTGTGGAGAACATAGCCGAACATTTCATTTGGGAATCGGGTTGGGAACGGGATGTTTCATGTCTTGGAGGCGGAGTCTACTTTCAGGGTGACACCCTCAGATCCAACACCATTGCCGGCAATTCGTTGAGTGGCGAGTACGACGTTTATGGAGCGGGTGTCTTTTATCCAAGCGGCACTCCGGCCATAATCCAATGCCTCGTTTGTAATAACACCTTCGAAAGCTCCAACGGCCTCGGCGGGGGGATCGCGACGATGTGGGGATCCGCCCCCGTGGTGAGCTGCAACGATGTGTGGAACAACGATCAAAGTAACTACAGCGGCTTCTCCGACCCCACCGGCACGGACGGCAATATCTCGGTGAATCCCGTTTTCTGTGGGCATGATCCTCAGGATTATACAATCGCTGAGATATCCCCCTGCGCTCCCGGAAATCACCCTGACGGCGACGATTGCGGCTACATCGGCGCCCGCGGCATCGGATGCTCCGGCGCTTCTGTTCCCGGCGTTGAGATTCATCCACAACTGAATTTCACCGTTTTCCCAAATCCCACGCAGGATGGGTCACGGTTGGGTTTCAGTCTCTCCAAATCCGTTCCCGTCCGTCTAACGATCCATGACGTCTCCGGCCGGGTGGTACGCCGTTTAATGGGGGGCTTGCAGGACGCCGGATATCGGGAGGCGGTCTGGGATGGCAAGTCCGACAAGGGGGAGCCGTTGCCGCCGGGCGTTTACCTCGCGCGAATTGTCATACCGGGGATGATTCAATCGGAGAAGGTGATCCTGGCCAGATGACCGGCCTTAGTGACATCCGCAAAGAGAAACATTCATACCGAGCTTGTCCGCCAGGGCGGCCTTCGTGTAGAGGCATAGTTCGGCCGCTTCGGCATTCTCGGCATAGGCCACCTGAATATGATTGGCCTTATGGCGGGCCATCATTTGATCGCGCGTGACGCCATAGAGAACCGCATTCATGACGGGCCATTGATAGGTTGTCTCGCGCAGGCGCCTTTCCGTCTCTTCCTCCGGAAGCTCGACGACCTTCGCCCGGCCCAAATCCATATGCAGTTGACCGTTCTCGATGAAGATGCGGCTCCAGACAATCTCCCCCGGTCTCGCCACCCCTTTGCAAGTCGAGCCGCCGAGGCGGAAATACATCGGCGGCTGGCGCTCCCCCACCGTCCCGGCGTAGCCGCCGATATGGTGCGCCGGCGGCGCCGCGCCGCTGATTTCGAAGACCCAGACATAGTCATCCGTCGACCCGCTCCGGTCGGCATCCCCCCAGCGGATATCATGCAATGTCGTCTCGGGAGGCTGTCCGAGGGCCCGGTGAACGCGGTTTGTCAGTATGCCGTCGATGCCGGCGCATTCGTCGACTTCGTTGAAGTGCACGAACGGCAGCCCGCCGCGAATAACCTCGCCGGCGGCATTTTTCACCGGCGGCCGGTCTGAATTATTGAGCAGCCCCTCCGCGAGATCCGAGGCGGGGCATAAATCCGTCAATCCCAATTGGTATTGAATGCCGATCGCCTCGCACCCGTATCGATCCCCGATCCTAAGGGCGGCGATATACATTTTGCATTGTTCCAGTATCTGGGCTTCGGTGAGCTCGGTGGCTTCGTCGCTGCCGAGCTTGAAGGTAAACCCCTTGCCGACGAGCCAGCGGTAAACGTCGCGGGCTTCGCTTTCCGGCGTCTGCCGCATCGCCGCATAGAGGGCGCTCTGCGACAGGCGTTCCTTGACAAAGCCGGATGGAAACAGCAGCTCGTCCGGAATGATCGCATTGTACATCCCCATACAGCCTTCATCGAAGATGCCGAGGATTGACTTGTTCCTGCGGATATCTTCGGCGATCGAATCCGCGACGGCGGCGGCCCTGTCCGGCAGCGGTAGATTCCGCAGAGGAATGACATGGCTCGTGTCATGGTCGATGGCTCCGCTCTCCAGCCATTGCTTTAACTTTTTCCTGAAATCGGCAGCGGTGAAATCCTCACCCCAGAGCGTGGCATAGGTTATACCGGCTTTGGTCAGGCAGCCGTTGAGATTCAGCATCCCCACCAGGCCCGGCC
This sequence comes from Candidatus Eisenbacteria bacterium, assembly GCA_018831195.1. Taxonomy (NCBI): domain Bacteria; phylum Candidatus Eiseniibacteriota; species Candidatus Eiseniibacteriota bacterium. Next base: position 16,461 of record JAHJDP010000078.1, read on the forward strand.
AGGTTCCCGACCAATTGGCCAGCGTCAGAATCGGACCCTTGTGATCGATAAGTCCGGGCAGCACATGATAGCTGTACTGCCAGACACTCTCGGCGATGATGATCGGGCGCTGTTTATCAATTCCGGCAAAAACCTCGAGTCCTTCCCTCTGGCTCGCGATAAAGCCGTGTTGCTCTCTCTCCTTATAAGGATGCGCCCGCTCGAGGCGACAGCCGAGTTCCTCGACGGCTCCTTTTAGATCTTTCTCCATCCGCTCCTGCGCCGGCCAACAGGTTTGATTCGCCGCAAGGCGGGAATCGCCGCTGGCGACGAGCAGAATGCGCTCCGCCTGCTTTGATGGATTAGTGGTCACTGCAATGATCTCCGTTCATGATGCACCGGTAGGCAAGTTGATCCTCATGTAATTTCAGAAAGACTTCATGTTTTTTTTGGTGGTACGCCGCGATCTCACCGCCGCCGGGATGAATGATATCACCGGCGCCGCTCATCGCCGGCATCACTTGCCGCAGATTTTTATAGCGTCCAGAGGCGACAGCGCCGAGCATCGCGCTCCCGAGCAGCATCGATTCCGGCTCTCTGTTGAGAACAATTGCGCATTCCGTAATGTCGGCATGTTCTTTCAGAAAGACCGGATTTTTTGTGCCGCCGCCGCAGGCAAAAATCGTCTTGATGCGGTACCCATGCCGATTCATCTCGTCAATGATATGCTTGGCGCCGTGCGCGATCGCCTGAATGACCGCCAGATACAGTATCGCCAGATCGTCAAGTGTCGCCGACATCCGCAAACCGGAGATCATCCCCCGCAGGTTTGGATTTGCCCTGGGAGACCGGTTTCCATGGAAATAGGGACAGACATGCAGTTCTCTCGTCAACGCCGCCGGATAGGGTTGTTCCCTTGAGAGTCGAGTCAGGCGTTCATTGAGGATTTCATAAACCGTCTTTTTTTCAGATCGGGCGCGATCGCGCAATGTGAGACTGGCGCCGTGATTGCATATAACGAAATCTATTAAAGAGCCTGTCGCCGACTGCCCCCCTTCCGTCAGCCACATCCCTGGAATCATGGCGGAATAGTACGGTCCCCATATCCCTTTGATAAATTTCGGCTCTCGCGAAACGGCCATATGGCAGGAGGAGGTGCCGCCGATAAGCGCCAGACGGGTTTCCAGGTCGTCCGCGGCCGGGTTCGATCCATCGAGACCCGCCCCGATCATGCCGATGCCGCCGGCATGCGCATCGATGATCGAAACAGCGATGGCGGTCCCCTCGTTCAACCCCAATTCGGCCGCCGGCTTCGCGGCTAAACCGCCGCCGATCGATTCACCCATCGGCCGGATCCGCACACCGATTTTAACAAATCGATCCGCGGCCAAATCACCCAAGCCGATCTGCTCAAAATACGAATCGTCCCACCTTCCTACAGACTCCCCTTCCCCCTTCTCGTGGCCGAGATAAGTCCACTTGCAGACGGTGCTGCAAAGCGAGCGGGTATCATTTCCCGTCGCCTTGTAAGTCAAGAAATCAGGCAGGTCGAAAAAACGCCGGGTGCGGTTCCAGGAGCGCGGCAGGTGTTCTTTCAGCCAGAGCAGTTTTGGCGTCTGCATCTCAGGCGAAATCACATGACCAACATATTGGAGCACGGAATGACCGGCCTTGTTGATTCTCTCAGCCTGATCAACGGCCCGATGATCCATCCAGACAATGACATTTTGCTCATCTTGCCCCGTCGGGCTGATCGTGACGGGATTGTCATCGCCGTCCAGAGCGACAAGCGAACAGGTGGCATCAAAACCGATCCCCTTGATCTCGGAGACATCGGCCTGGGATTCCTCAATGGCGGTCTTTACACTTGCGCACACCGCTCTCCAAATATCGGATGAAGATTGCTCGACATAATCAAGCTGGGGATGGAACAACTGAATCTCACGCGAAGCTGAACCAAGCATCATTCCTTGCTGATCAAAGACACCGGCCCGCGCGCTTCCGGTACCGACATCAATGCCGATGTAGAGATCCCGCATGTCCGCCTCGCTTGTTTCGTTAAACTTTCAGCGCGGCGCCTGTTCGAAAAATTCAACGCCGCGTGGCCATTTTAGCTTCAAGCGAGGGAATGTGACAAGGATGGCGGTTGAGCCGTTAGAGCAGAAAGGTACGGGCCGGCATCCCGGGAAGCAGAAGAAAGATGTCATTATAGTCCTTCCGGACCTGATCGATGATTCCCGGCGCGGTGCCTTCCTTTTCGATCGGAAGGTGGGTTAGGGCGATATGGCTCGTCCGGAAGATGTCCTGCAGAAGCTTCGCCATGTCGGGTCGGGTGGGAAACCAATGGTGAACGACGGCCAGGTCGACCGGAGACGTTTCCAAACCGAAACCTTGAAACACTTCCGGTCTTCCCGGAGAATCGCCTTCGTGGAAAATTCTCCGGCCGTTCAAGTCGAAAAGATACATCAGGTTCATGGGAGATTCCCGGTTGCCACTGTGGAGAGTGCGGACGATGGTGAGTGGGATTCCGGCCGCGGTCCTTTTGTCGATTTCCCCAACTTTGAGGTCGCGCGAAATCACCCGGGGCTCGATTTTCGACCAATCGGCCGCGATCTTGCACATTTCCTCGACCGCGTCGGCCGGGGCCACGAGAACCGGCCTGGGCCGAGCCTCCAGAAAGCGGACGGCGACGTCGGGGTTGAAATGATCGGGATGATTGTGTGTCACCAGGACCAAGTCGAGGCCGTCATAAGGCGCTTCGCCCTTGATGATTTTTTCAAGAGTCTCCGGCGCGGGCGCCCGGTAGGCCGGATTCGGCTTGTCGAACAGGGCGTCGATCAGCACTTTGGAATCACCCGAGCCGATCAGAACGCCCATATTGGCCACATAGGTCAGCGTGAGCGGGTTTGTCTGAGAATCAGGGGATACAAGGATGACGCGCGAGGGGAGCTTCTTTTCCTCCGCCGCTCCGGCCAGGAAGAAAAGGGCGGCCATTATGATGCAGCCAACAGCGTATTTTCTCATCGAATCCAGCCCTTTATCCTTCGGTTAAGAAGGCGATCCGAATACTAAACGAAGGCCTTTTACTTCTCGATTTCCCGGACGATGGCGTCGCAGATCTCCTTGATCGGGGCGCTCGCGAAACCATCGCCGGGGGGAGGGCCGCCGCCGCGGGGACCAATGAGGATCCCCTCCTTGACCAGGGTTACTTTTTCGGGAAACAGATCCGGTCCGTCCGGCAGATCGATCAATCCGGCGTCCCTGACCGTGTAGTTTCCAACGCAAAACGAGGCTACGAGCAGTCCGGCGTCGTGGGCATCTTTCACGAATTTAAGGACCGCCGGGTTTTCCCTGAATTTTCTGAACTGTGGGCCGCTCGGAATGATTAAGCAGTCGAATCCGGTCAAGTCCATCTTGTCCTGGATGACGATGTCGCTGCGGAGGACGACGTCCCTTTTCATGTTGTAACAGCCGCGGTATTCGCCGTCGAGGCCGACCCGCTTCATCGTCCAGCCCCGGCTTTGGATCTCCTCTTTGAGGGGAAAGTACGCGTCCCCGAACCATTCGCCCAGGAGGACAAGGACGTTCATGGAACGCGTCGGCGGTTTCTCGGCCGAGGCGGCCGGCTTGGGTCCGGTTAGAAGAAATACGCCGAATCCGATGATCGATGCCCAAAGCGGCAGCGTCTGTGATTTTTTCAAAGCTCCTCCCTTCGGCTCTCTCATTTTCCGGTGAGCCCTTCCCAGATCGCTTTGATGCTGTTTTCGTGAAGGCTCAGTTCCCGCATTTTCAGCATCCGGTCTTTGAGGCGGGGGAAATCCTTTTCGATTGTACCCTTCGACTTCGCGGCTTCCATGGTCGGCCCTTGAGCTGACAAGAAAATTCAACACCCCTCACGCCTGGACCCGCCCCCCAGCAGCAACTAAGAGGATGATAACCGCTCTCGTAGGTGCCGGAAAGCACTCCTTGTGAGTCTTCCCTTTCGGAGAGTTATTACACAATCACTCTGGAAAGAGCATGCAGTTCGGAAATCCTTCGTGTCTAAAAACTGGTAATGATTGCAAATGATGGAGTTTCTACCAATATGTGGCCCGGATATGCCCCTCTGTTATCAGGCTTAGAGTAAAACTCCAAACCTGGACCAATCCAAGGGGATCAGGTCATCTCTCCGGGCAGACCTCTCCCACACCTCGGTACCGGTGAGGAAGGCGAGCCCTACCATGGGAACCACGCGTGTGGGTGTAGAACACCGCGGGAGACTCAGGCGTGCGAATCCTTGGCAGAGAAGGCCGCATTCAAGCGATTTGGGTAGTCAAGATGGGGTTTAACGCACGTGTCGCACTTGGACCCCGGGTGAGACCCTCTCCGAACTCGCGTGCCGGTTACGGCGTAACTCCAATTGCATTCGCCCAGATCAGGGGGGGGGTAAACAAGGGAGTTGTCCGCCAACAAGGAGTTACGAGGTTTTCGCGGAGGACGAGGGCATTAGGACCGTGGGCGTTCTCTTGCCCAAGATTATTCGGGAAAGCGTCCCATTGTTATCCATTTAACATTTCCCATTAGCTCCGGAATCTGATCTTTTCGCCGAATTCGCCAATTCCTTCAAGATTCACGCAAATCATGCCGATCTTTGGACCGACAAGGAACGCGATATCCAACATATTCAGCGGGGCAAACGTTGACCGCCACGCCCCTAAGGGTGGACCTGAATGAAGAGCTCATAATTTCGGATTATGACTCTACCGACCATTTGGTTTTCCCAGGTAATTCTGCCAACTGTGATTCTTGACTTCATTGCCTTGTTTCAGACCAATAAGTCGGTCAGTTTGACAGCCGCGACGCACAGTCATCCCCTGGTTTTCAGCAATGCGGCAAGGGACATCAGAACGAACATTGTTGCAATTCACTTCTCGTTTAAGGACTAGTTCTGGCCGTCGATCCACGCCAGATAGAACAAGCGGCCGTTCTTGTTGATAAACGAGCGAACGAGATCTACGCAAGCTTCGACATCATTGCGGCGATCACCAAGAGCAGATGAGCTGATCATGTTGCCGAGCTTGATTAGCACATTGGCATAATATTTGCATAATATTATTGGGAATCCCGTCAACATACTTGGAGTATACCATGATGATTAAAGCCATTACCCATCGTTTTATAAAACCATTTGTACTCATTTCCACATTCATATTACTTTTCTCTAGTTGTGGTTTAGTTGACGAGGTCGATGATACTAATAATGAGACAGATAATGACACAATAATAAATAGCACTACAGTAGGCACTGATGGGGGTATAATCAATGCAGATGAACTGACTCTTACCATCCCCGCCGGTGCATTTTCACAAACGGTTGAGATAATAATATATTCATCCTCTGATGCCGATGTCAGTATGGATGATATTGCAACAAAAGTATACAGCATAGAGGGATTACCGGATCAATATTCCACACCAATAGACGTACGTATCAGGCACAACGGTATTACAAATGAACAAGCTTATTTAATTCTTCAAGAAGAAACATATATACCCAGCCTAGATAGCATTTTTGCTAACAATATTTACTTCGAAGCTGTAGTGGCTGGCGACTCACTCATTAGTCAAATACCGGCAATAACTACAGATCTATCCAAAGGCACTTCGCTTGATGCTATATATAATACCTCTAGGACTAAAATTTATGCAATTCATGACCGCATAAATCATACTACAAGCGGCAACCATTTTAATATTGTTTATAGTCCCAACAGAGATGACGCTACAAATATTACAACTTTGGGACAGTATCTTGAAGATGCTTATACAAAGCTTCAAGGAATTGGTTTTAGTTGTGCCAGGAGAACCACTTGGCCGGTACAAGTCCATATCGAGATTCTAGATGCTTATGGATATCATGTTCCTTCCCGCTGGGGTTTAAATAGCTCTACTTTACAATTCAATAGCACGTATCTAAGCGACCAAACTGCAATGAAGACTACTGCTATTCATGAATACTTTCATTTGATTCATTATTTGTACGATAATAGAAACTTCTTGAGTCGGGCAACATTTGCACCACCTCATCATTGGTTTAACGAAGCATGCGCTGTTTGGTCTGAGGAATTGGTTACAAACCCTCAATATATGTCAGAAACGAGAAGCTCTTTTAACGCAGAATCCCCTTTTACTGGCTTACAAGCAGGATCTGAAGCAGATGCAGAACAGCATGGCTATGGAATGTCAGCTTTTATCAAATATATTGCTAATGTATATGGCCAGAACGTATTAGTAAATATTTATGACAAGCTATTTGCGGGAAAACATGTAGTTGATGCTATTAACCAATGTATAAATGAAATGCTATTTATTGATTACAATCTATTCTTGCAGCAGTATGCCCATGGACAACTATACCCTGACGTTGGCTTACCCGTTATAAAAATGTTTGCTGAAGGTGCGTTCGAAATTGCATCCGATGCAGATACCCTGAAAACATTTAGTGCAAATTCTAGAGAGCTTTCTGGAAATATTTACTCTGTTAAGTTGGATAATCCAAATTTCAAAGATGATACTTCTTTAGAGATTAGTATTGATCAGGAATTGTGTCATATAACGGTATTTCAATACCCAGAACCGAACAGTCCTTTTAATGTAGTCGCAGAAGGAAGTAGAAGTTGCGTTGTATCAGACCTGAAGGATTTAAAGGCCCAAAACAAACACTTACTCGTTATGGTGGTCAATGGCAATTTAGTTAAAATTCCTGAATATTCGCCATCTACTATAGATATTACTGTCAGGATGGAGGTTAAGGAAGAAAGTCTTGAAATATTGGAATATGCTCAGGTGGGTTTCGCATATAAATTGGAAATGGGATTGGAACATATTTGTGGTAATAGCCAACCCACAAGTCCAAATTACCATTGGGAAAATCATACTGTAACCGATTACCCAAATCCAATAAAACTTGTTAAAAATGGAAACACATATTCGGGATCCTGGGAGTACATGGATGACCCAACCAATCCTCTTCTTAGAACTCATTCCGGTTCCATTACTTTTACACTGAGAGATAATGAGAATATTATAACTCAAAATGGCCAGACTAATATTGCAAGTTCAGTAGAGTTAATTATTAAATCTGTGCCAGGCGATCAGCTTTGGTATATCTCCCAATGGACACTCACAATGACGGATGTTGAATATTTTGTAAGTAACCAGGGAAATAGGCAATTCAACATTAGTGGTCAAGAAACTTGCAATCACATATCATTAGAATGGAGATCAGGTTGTAACCCCGATGGAGGAGGGGGATTTGAATATACAGCCCCACCTAGGTGCAGCAACGATGATGCTAGAGTATCTATTGGTTTATCTAACTAAAATTAAATTGGATTAGCAGCCATTCAAGTAGACCGAAAGTTCGGTCATAGCGGATTAATATACCTCTTCAGAGTTGGGGTGCTGGCGCTCGTATTGACAGGTCGTTCAAAACTAGCGAACCAAAGTCAGCGACTTCGTTAGCGGACCGTGGTTCGTAAGAACCCTAATGAAATAGATCCCGGCAGGCGCAGAACGGCCATTCTCGAGACGGCCGTCCCACTGGAATCCACGGTAGATGAGATCCTCACCTACCGCATACCGTTTTATCCGGCGGCCCAACAAATCGGCGATATAGATTTCTCTGACGCCAGTAGCGCTTCCTTCAACGCGGAAATATGCGCGACCTGAGGTTGGGTTCGGCCAGGGTTGGGTCAGATAGACGAGAGGCTGCGATTGATCAGCCGGAGTTTCGACATCTGACGCCGCCCAGGTTCGCTTCCAGAGACCGATATCGGGATTCATGAAGAAAAGGAGTTGGTGATCCCAAGCAGCGGCGAGATTAGGATCGTCCCAATAGTTCATTTCTTCGTCGGGGAGACCATCGCTGATGTCGGTCCAAAGCTGCCCATCCGTTTGAGACCATCGAACCGCCGGCAATCCAGTATCTATGTACCCGCCGACAAAGAGATCACCACCCGCCCAGCGGGGTGAAATGACCGAACTGGTCGAAATACCGCAGGATTCGACCCCGAAATATTGATCTCCTTGCCACTTGTGTATCTGATCATAAATGGCCACAAAGAGCCTTTGCGGATCGATTGACGAGGTCGTAGCACTCACTTGATCGATCATCTGTACCAAGTAGCCTGGAAGATTGAACCACGTCGCCCCCCCATCCGTCGATTTCCTTGAACCCATTTCCTGTTCACCAAGACACCCATTGCAGGTCACGCCTAAGTAGGCATTATTTGAGCCATCCGAAGGAGCGGCAAGATAGTCAACCCAGCACGGATACGGTTCGCCGGCGGGATTCCAGTGAGACCAGGTACAATCCCATTGAGCTCCAAAATCAGTGTTGACACAGACGAGGTGCTGGGAGCCATATGAAGAACTCTCCCAGTGATAGGAATAGACCCGGCCCGGCAGTTCGCCATTCCAGGCAAGCATCACCGTTCTTATTTCGGAACTTCCGGAGGTTGTTATCCAGCTTTCGCCCCCGTCGGTAGTTCGATTCATCAAGTCGGCGCCTCTCGATCCGGCCATAATGAACGAATCATCCTCTCCTCCCGCCACCATGCAATAGAGGTCCATTCCGGCCAATCCAATTGACTCCCAGATACCCGGCGAGCTGAGTGGTGTGCGGTAAAGCCCTTCATCGCCCGCAACAAAAAGATAAGTATTACCGGCATAACAGATCCATCGTTGCAGCCCGGGCGGCGTGGTCAGCTCGACCCAAGGGCCGGCAATGATACTCTGCGGAGATAGCGCAAGCCCGCCAAGAATTGTTAAAGAGATGAGTGTAACAATGAGTCCAGACGCCGGGTTGAAAGCCTTCATTCCTCAGCCCCCGTGAATTCTCAGTTCGGACGTTCGTTGTTTGCAGTGGCTATAGTATAGCGGGATTCACCACAAATGGCCAGAAACAAGTGAGCCTTTGGATTTCAGATTACTTTTCAATCCCTTTCATCAAAACGACTTCCAGCGGTCCGCTTTCGATCGCATGGGTCGCCAATAAGAAATCCCATCGCCCTTTACGCCCAGGCTGCCCCCACCTATCCCAACCGGAAATCCCGTTCAGGCCAGAATCCAGCGAGACACTGGAAAGAGGTACCTCGGCGTTAATCGGGTGGGCTCGCTACAGAGGTGACCGGATCCACCTCCAGGCACGCACGTGTTTACTTGAATATTGATGGCGTTCTCTCGACAACCGCCGACTGGACCTATTACGCCTCCTCCAGCGCCACGGCGATCGCCGTGATGGATATGAACTACGACGGCTACCTCAACCTCGCTGTCGCCACGGCGCGGCAACCGGCGATGGTCTTTCTCAATACCTTGCCCCCCTCTTCCGTACCTGATGCCGATTCATTTTTCCCTGCGACACGGCTGCTGGTATCCCCGCAGCCCGCCCTAGTGAGGTCTCATTGCGCTTGCCGGATCTTGCGAGCGGGGAGCCGGGTCTCATTATCATCTATCGAGCCGACGGGCGTGATTCAAGCGGCGGGATGGCTCCATTGTATAAGCCATCCCGCCGCTAGTTGGAAATCAGGGTTGCAGAAGAACGAACTGCCGAGTCAAGATCTGATCCCCATCGCTCGCCCTGAGAAAATAGATTCCGGGCGCCGCTGATGTGCCCAGGTGATCCTTTCCGTCCCATCGCAGTTGATACAATCCCTCTGACCTGTCACCCGATGCGAGGTGACGCACCCGGCGGCCCATGACATCATAAATGCCGAGTTCACAACGGTGTTGCTCCGATAGAACAAACTCAATCGGCAATGGTGGGATTGCCGGATTCCGGATGGGGGATATCCGTAGGATATCGGTAAGACCTGCAGCCGTAGGGGTAGCATTCACGGAGGCGATCGTCAGGGGGTGATACCAGTGAACCTGGATCTCACATCCTCCCTGATCGCAACCTTCATGATCGTCATTTGGTGTGCAGGGATTACAGTCATTGTCGACCCAAGATCCGGCTTCATCGCAGCTGTTGTCTTCGAACCAAATGGAGTGCTCGGGATCACATGGATCGTTCCAATGGTAGCTCACTCCGGGCGGCGGGCTGATGCAGGTCTCCTTGCCGTCCACACCGGTGTCGCTGAGGCCATCGACATCCCGCCAGCGCCCTTCGAAGATCTCGCGGGCGGCCAGGGCATTGTTCAACAGGCTCTCCTCATTCGGTAAACCCCCGCTGTCGAGGCTCGGATCGGGTTCGTTCTCATCCGTGTCGTAATACCCATGGCCGGCGACAAGGGCGACCTGGAAGATTATTGATTCCCCGGGTGAAAGTTCCGTAAACGGGCCCACAGAAATCAGGAAGGAATAATCATCCGGATGAATAGTTGGTCGGATGGGGATCCCTCCCTGCTGCAAGGCGTCATAGCGCTCAAAATCATTCCTGGGGAGCCCTTCCGGGTAGGGTAGACTCGTACTGAAGAATCGACAGGTATAAAGCCGGGCTTCCTGAGGCGCCCACTCATCCATCGGATCGGTGGAGTGCCCCAAGAACAGCACACCAAAAAATCCTTCTTGATCTCCACCTGTCGCTGAAACGCCGTCGTCCGGAATGTCATACATGTACGCCATCTCAATCGGAACATAGGTGGTGTCGCAAGCATCCAGTGAGGAATCGACGAAAAAGGTATCAATGACCATGACAGAACCCCCGTCATCGGCGAAATATTCGGGATTATCCCTTGGCCCGATATCACAATCCGCATAGATCCCAAGATAGATTTCGCGGAGCGTCTCAAACCCATCATTGAGGATCTCGTACTCGACCCCCACAAAATCGTCATATCCTGCCATCGACCAGCCAAAACTTCGTTGGCTGACCTTGACATTGAGGGGCCGGTGGTCGGGATGTTGCTCTAAGGCCTCGGGTGTATAATCGGTGAATTCGCAGCTGTACATTTGTACCGAGACAGCGCTGTAATCCTCATCGATCCTTCCATCACCATCATCATCCCACCCATTAAGGGGATCTTCATCAGTCAATCCGTCGTTATCGTCGTCGGGTTGTGAGGAGAAACCGATCCGGTTTCCCCCTGTCATTCCTTCATGTGAATAGTACATCCTGTCACGCACATCGATGGTGGGCCTCAACTCCATTGAGGTTGAAGTATAAGACAGATTGTCTGACGCGATCGCCCCAATCCAAAGCTCCGCGCCGTAGAGATAATCTCCATAACGCCAATAGGCCGAGGGCTCATCGAGCCAGGGGTTGCCGATTCGATCCATATTGGTGATTTGCAGATCCAGATCGCCCGCGTCATGTTCAACGGCGTGCGGGGGATAGACGGCATAGATTCTCGAGGAATCGGATTTGAACGGGGTGTCGCTCAGCATCGGATCAGCAGCTTGGAGTGCGGGATTGAGCGCTGGGAAGGTCATCATCACGAATATGAAGAAACCGAGGCATGCGACCGGTCCAGCAAGAATGGAATGTTTGAAACGGGAACTCATATGATGGTCCTCCCGGATAGCTCACCGTGGTCTTGATTTTTCCAGATGAATCGAGGGTCTTTGTTCGATGGGAGGATACCAATGACGGGCCACTTTTGCAAGAGTGCGTGCACCAAGCTCCCGGTGAAATCATCAAAAATCAATTCCAATCCCCTTCCTATTTTATTTTTCTTCCGGCATACGGATTCGAAGCGGTTTTAATCTGCAACATGCTGATTTCCATGTGGTGTCATTGATTGTTTGCAACCGGCGGGAAGGATTCGCAGTGAAGAAAGGTACCTTCTCTATCTCGTTCTATTGATTTCCTTTATACATTTCAAGGCCGTGACCGCCACATTGATTCAAGTTCCCGGCGATTATTCAACGATTCAAGTCACCGTGAATGCGACCTCGAGTCAATAGGAAATTTCATCGCCCCTCACGCCCAAGCTGCCCCAGGGCGGTCTTCCTTAAATATTAAGCCCTCCAGCAGAAACCCCATCGGTGGATCCGACGATCGCGGCGGCGGCAATTGACGCGGGATAATCGTGATCCATCAGACGAAGTTTGCCCGCTGGCGGCTGTCGTCGAGCCGACATCCATGGGCCTTTGCAAATGCAGGATCGGTGCCTCAAGGAAAAGCGGCCAGGCGGCAGTGTTCCTCCAGGATTAGGGGCTCGCCGCGGTGGGCAGGATCGATCAAGAGCTTTGCTCTCCTAAAGACCCTCAGAGGGGTGGCCGACTTGCCGCGCCAGTCGGGCCCACAGCTGATCCAGGACGTCATACTTTTCGAATTTTCTCGAGGTGTTTATGTTGCGTGAGGATTCAGAAATGGGAATACAATGATAAAAGGCCGAAGGGATTTTCTCAGGATCATGACATCCAACCCCTTGCAGTTCCGTTTCTGCCTTTGTGCGTGTCCTCTGCGAGAAGCGAACCGACACCTAGCCCGGAAGGAGTTACAAAAATGAACAGAGGTGAAAAAGCAAATTCTCTTATGCAGGAATATGGCAGCTGCTGCTCAGGTGTGTTGGGAGCCTTTGTCACCGAGCTAGGATTGGAGATGGATACCGTTGCCGGGCTGGGACGGGGTATGGCGGGAGGGATAGGTGGATTAGGCCACATTTGCGGTGCGGTTAGTGGAGCGATATTGGCGATTGGACTCAAAACGACGAACAAAGACAACATTCACGATATGCAGGCCGGGTTCGAAACCATGGAAAAAGTTAGGGAATTTGTGACCAGATTCGAGGAGCAGCACTCTTCTATAATATGCAAGGATCTTATCGGATGCGATATAAGCTCACAAGAGAAGAGCGCGGTTGCTATGAAGAACGGTGCTTTTGCAAATTGCCCCAAATATGTTGAAAGCGCGGCGAATATTCTCGATGAGATGCTTAACGGTTAAAGAGTTTAATGTAAGAGAAAGGCGCCACGCTGATGTCACGTGAGACCTTGGCGCTGGAAAATACCGCCCTCTCATCATCGTTAAACCCGCCACGGAGCAGGGTGACAGAAGACGCAGCCATCGCTGCCACCTTGACCGATGGTTGGACGAAGTCATGAGCATCAAAGCAATACCCATTCCCTTCGGCGAGCTGAACGCATCACAACACATCGAGCACTTTAACAAAACGCTTCGGGAGGAGGCGCTAACCCACTTTATCTTCCTCGGTGGCGTTCAGCACGATTATCGTCTCGTCGCGTAGACCACCGCTCGGCTGCGCTTTCTTCGGATTCAGTGACCAGGGCGACTATGCCCTGCTTTTGAATCGGCTCCCGGTCCTCCCCCGGGTTGAGCCGCGGCCTCACCGTCGCCAGCGAACGACGATATCTCGATCGGGGAAGAAGTCTCGCACCTCGTAGGCGTAGTAGACCTCGCCTCCCTCGCTCCGACGCTCGAAGGGATAGCTGAACTCGAGCGGCTCGGCGCCGGGAGGCAGCCGGATCTCGAAGCCGGCCCATCGCAGCGGACGGCCCCACAAGCGCGCCGTGGTCAGGATGTAGCGGGCGTACTCGGTCTTGATCTGCTGCCGATAGACCACTTCGGCCACGATCGAGTCACCCCAGCAGGGAGGTACCCACCAGCGCACGCCGGGCGCGTTCGGCAGCTCCTCCCAGTGGGTAGGCACGGCCGCGCCGGCGTCGTCACGGAAGGCGAGCGAAACCATGCGGGCGCCGCCCAGCAAGGAGTCGACGGGAAGCGGGAAGAAGAGGGGGATCGACTCCTCGATCGGGGTGCGGCAGAGAAGTGTGAAGGTCCCCCGCACCTCGAGGCTATCGCCCACCACGTCGAGCCAGATCGACTCGGAATCGAATACCAGTGGGAACGCTTCGCCAATTGGATTCCGGGGGGACCGCTCGGTGCCTGGCCGGTTGTCAGCACCGGCGCCGGGCGCGAGCGCGAGCGCGACCATCGCGAGGGAAGCCACTCCGTATGCGAAAAGCAAGGGCGTGGATCTCATCGAGCTTTCGTCTCCTGCCAGCTAGCGATAGAGCGTCTTGATCCATCCCCAGGTCACCGGGGTCGCCGGTGGGTTCTGATCGACGCTTGCGGACGCGTCCTCAATGGTGAACCGAACCGGCAGACAGCGTGCGACACCCCAGTACGTGTTGGAGAGCTCGATCTCCGTCTCGTAAAACCCCGGCTCCAACCCGGCCGCATCCGCTGTGACGTGCAGATGAGCCTCCCCGGGCACGTACTCGGAATCGATCCACGCTGTGCACCATGCAGCGTGACTGCTGACGTCCTGGGGACAGTAGATGTCCGGATCGCCCATTCCCTCCGCCCAAAAATCGACCGTGCCGTCGGCGGCGGCACCGGGCGAGGCGTTCAGAAGAAGCTCCGGGACCTCGAAGATGGCGATGCAACCGCTCTCCCTGTATCCGCAATGCGGGGAGACGTGCCCGCACTCGATCCCTGCCTCGGCGTCTACCTGTATTGAATAGGTGACAAAGATTGTGCCATGGCAATCGTGCTGGAGTTCGACATCGCCGTGCCAACCCACGAGGTCGAGCCAGCCCGGTCCGGCCACGTTCATCACCAACCGGGCAACGGGGATGACACCCCCGGGCTCTGCGCTGATCGGATAGGGGTAGTCCCAGGTCAGGTAGAGCGCATGGGTGTCGCCATTGAGATCAAGCCCACCGTCGGCGTCGCCACAGGTCTCGAAATCGACGAACTGCCAGGTATCCGGCCAGGTGATCTCGGATCGGAGCGAGCGGATGCACAACGTCTCGCCCGGCCAACTGTATGCACCCCGCATGAAGAAGAGCAGGAACTCGAGCTCCCCGTCCGCGCTCGTCGAGCGGACGATCTGGTCACAGTTGGTGATCGGCGTGTAACATGGCCACTGCGATACCGATTGCACATGCGCCAGGAAAGCGGATTCGGGAGCCGTATCCGCGAAGCACGTAATAGTAAGGAGAGCAAGCAGGCCGGCACAGGTTGCCCAATGGGTCGCTGCAACGAGCACCCTTGGGTGACGTGACGTGGTCAGCATCATGGCGACCTCCCTTTGCAGCCCCCAGCGATAGAGGGCCTTGATCCGTCCCCGCAATGCGGGGATAGGTACCCGCATTGCATGCCCGCCTCGGGCCAATAGAAAGAAATTTCAACGCCCCTAGAACTCTAATCCACCACCCCAGTAGCAGACAAAAGGATGATAACCGATCTCGAAGGCGCCGGATAGCACTTTTTGGAGCCTTACCTGATCCGCCCCCGAACCCAGCCGGAAATCCCGGTCAGGTCAGAATTCGGCGAGACCCTGGAAAGAGGTGCAACGGCATTCATCGGGTGAACTCCCTATGGAGGCGGCCGGAGCCGACTGTTCTAGCCCCACCGGGTGGGTGGAAAAACGGGATGAGGAATGGTCGCGTTGTGGTTGGAATCGATCATGGGCGGCGCTGC
>JAHJDP010000079.1 GCA_018831195.1 Candidatus Eisenbacteria bacterium
GCGGCTTGATGCGTCGTGGTCAAACAAGATGACGCAGGCATCCGGTGATAGCATTACGATTTCAATGGACAAGTCCTTTATCATAGTCAGGCGCGTAGATAATCCCCAATCGCATTATGAGATGGTTTCCTGGGCTGGGGTCTGGGACGAGTAGGGGCGATTTTCACAATCAACGACCTCATCTGGACTCCTCCGTCAAGAGGGAACATAGATTTTTCCTCCGGAACAGCGGTCGGACTGACTGCAACCGTATCGCCGTGAAGCGATCGGTCCCGCGATTCATGACGCTGGCGCTCAGGGTGAAAAGGAGATAGGATCATTCCTGGTTGGCCGGGGCAATGGAAGAAATCTCAACCGGCACTAAGTTCGAGGTCGGTCTCGGATCCCGGAAGTCGTAATGTCTAGGCGGACAGGGAAGATCCCAAGATGAATTCAAAGGACACAGTCCTTGCCGGGCCATTTTGAAGCACTAGTGTTAATAGGGAGGCGAAAGGAATTGTTTTAATCCTTACTGAGGAAAATGCAAAAAAGACACGCGGATACTAAACAGAAATGGCCAAAACACTAAAATCAGTGAAAGGCTTGAGTATTGTAGTCACTGGAAAGTGCTGGATCCAGCGTGACGAATTATTCACACTAATTCGCAAACGCGGTGGCAAAACCAGATATACAAACACAGTGAGAGGAAAAGATGACCTCCTGGTCAGAGGCGGGACATCATCAGGATATGCCTATGGCACATACGGGCTCAAAGAACATGCAGCAGCGCAGTTGATTCGGGGCGGCAACGAAATCGCAGTTATTGATGATTATGAGTTCAGGAAAGTAGTCGAGGACGAGAAGCCTGGGCGATTTGCTAATACAGTGGCTGGTCAGCCAATAGAATGGCTGCGGCCCCCAAAAGACTCGAAATCTTATGAAAAAGGTTGCAAAATCTCTGGGCCACTGGATAGGGAATACACATCCAAGGGGAGGCTTGAGCAAGGTTATCTCAGATCACACCTTTTCAGAAACAAGGAGAAAGACACATGCGCACTCTGTGGGCGTTTGTTTCCGCTTGAATTGTTAATAGCCGCTCATATTAAACCGCGAAATGAATGCTCATTGCGTGAAAGACGCGATGCCGAACATATTGTCTTCCCACTATGTTTGCTGGGGTGTGATTCACTTTATGAACGTGGCTTGGTAAGCGTCAACACAAACGGGATTGTTGTTATGACTACAATAGAGGAAATGACAAGAAGCGTCAGTATCTTTCTGAAGAAGTTATCAGGTAGAAAATGCCGCTCTTGGAAGCTTGAAACATCAGCTTACTTCCGCTGGCATTTCGATAGAAGATTTAGGGGATAATTCCTCTTGGCGTCTAACGACCTTCGTCCGGACTCCTTCAACAAGAATTATACAGCCCAGGTAAGGCGGTGGAACTGACTGCACCCTCGTCTTCGGCCTCTAAGTTGGAGCCCATAGACTCCGGGCCATGATGGAATCCGCACGCGGGGGGCAATTGAACCTGATGATCGCTCTTGCGGCACCCCTCGCAAATGTGGGAGAATGGACGCGCACATGGGAGTGAGCGAGGGACGCGTCGATGACCCTCGTGGGCTAGAACGTTGAGTGTATATATTAAAAATAAATTCAGGGGCATGAAAATGCGAGTTTGGCTGCCGTTCCAGGTATCAATAATAACGCTCGTTATCGTCTGTCTGATAGGATGCTTCCATGGGTCTGATGACACCCGCGGCATATCGGGCGTCCTAATTGAATAAAGATCCTAGGCGATCAAAGGAGGAGAAAATGCCCCGCCGCCTACTATTTCTATTTGTACTACTGGTTGCCATTGATATTGCAGCGGCCGAAGATATTGAAATTGGCTATGACGAAGGAATAGCGGGCGCGTTTGCATTTCAAACATTGGGTTCAGCAAACGCTGTTCGATTTACTCCACTGACCTATCCCATGAAGATTCTGAGCACGAAAATGTTCCTAGAAGTCTATGAAGCAAGCTGTGACTCCCAATCGGTCTGGATACTTGACGATGATGGCGAGGAGGGCCAGCCAGGGACAACGCTTTATGGCCCGACACCATTAATGGTCCCCGCAGCAACAGGAAGGATGTGGATTGAGTTTTCGTTGCCCGACACCAGCAATATTGTGATCTCGGCTGGTGATTTCTATGTTGCCTATGTTCAGCACGGAGTGCCTTTTGAGTGTACCTCGTTGGGCCTGGATACGAATACTGATGAGCCGGCTCGGCAGTGGCAATACGTAGACGGCGAATGGGGGATTTCGTATCCCATAAGTGATTTCATGATTCGCGCCATTGTGAGGACAGGGATTGTTCCAACAAAAATGATTTCGTGGGGGGCGATCAAGAGCCGGTATTGATAACAAACTCTAACGAGTTTATATGGACTCCTCCGCCAATGAGAAAAAGCCGGCAACGACCGAGATGGCGGTGGGACTGACTGCAACCGTATCTCCGTGCAGCCATCGGCCCTCATTTCATAGCGCTAGCGCTCAGGGGGGAGATGAGATAGGATCATTGCGGATTGGCAGGGGCTGCGTCAGAAAGGCTAACCCGCGATAAAGTCTGAGGTCGGCCTTCGATCCCGGAGAGTTATTGTCAAGAGTTGTGTATGAGCTCTTAGGCAGCGACATCCTCCACCCCGTCCACAAACTTCACTCCTTCGATGACTTTGGTCAGAAGCTCATAGCCATCGATCTTTCTCCAGCCCTTCTGAGCGCAGCGGCATAGCTGAAAGACCATCGTCAGGGCCGTCACCCGTGACAGACACCCGCGGGTTTTCGCTGTGCGCAGCTTCACCGTCGCGAATGTCGATTCGATGGGATTGGATGTCCGCAGGTGCTTCCAATGCTCAGCGGGGAAGTCATAGAATGCCAGGAGTTCCTCGCGATCCTTGGTGAGACATTCCACCGCCTTCGGGTATTTCGCCCCGTAGGTCTCCGCGAACGCATCCATTGCCTTCTCGGCTTCCTTGCGGCTCTCGGCCATCCAGATCTCGTGCAGCGCGGCCTTCGCCTTCCCATGAACGCCCTTGGCCATCTTGTTTAACACGTTCGCGGTCTTATGAACCCAGCAGCGCAGCGGACATGTCTGCGGATAGACTTTATGCAGCGCCTTCCAAAAGCCCAGGGCGCCGTCTCCCACCGCGCCCCGCGGCGAGGCTTCCATCCCACGCTGCTTCAAATCCAACAACAGCTCGAGCCACGACTGCTCGCTCTCACGGTAACCGTCCTGGATCGCAATCAGCTCCTTCGTCCCCGAGGGCGTCGATCCCATCAGCACCAACACGCATTGCTTCTGCTCCTCAAGTCGCGCCTGAAAGTAAACACCATCGGCCCACAGGTACACATACTCCTTCGCCGACAGGTCCCTCCGATTCCAGTCAAGATACTCCACCTCCCAGCTCTTCTTGAGCCGGCTGATCGTCGAAGCCGACAGACCCGCCGCATCAGGCCCCAGGAGCGACGTCAGGGCCTCGCTGAAGTCCCCCGTCGAGATCCCCTTCAGATACAACCATGGCAGTAACTCCTCGATGCTCTTCGAGCGCCTCAGGTACGGCGGTAGAATCGACGATCGAAACTGGATCTTCTCTCCGCCCTCCGCGCGGTCACGGGCGCGAGGGGCTTTGACCGTCACGGCGCCTATCCCGGTCTGCACTTCGCGCTCCTTGTGGTGCCCATTGCGAACGACCCGCTGGCGGCCATCTTCGTCTCGCAACTCACGATAGCGCTCCAGGAACTCCTCGATCTCGACCTCCAGGGCCTTGGTCAGCAGCTCGCGGGCTCCGTCTCGCAAAATGGCCGTCAGCAAATCCACCGTGCTCTCTGCTGGCTTTAACCCTTCGATATGCGTTATCTTACTCATGGCGTGTCCTCCTACCCCCTGAGCAAATGCCTCAGGGTTTCTTGGGTTAGGTTTTCAGGAGGATACGCCGCCTTTCTTTCTTAGGTCATCCACAACTTTCGGTTATAACTCGATCCCGGAAGTCATAATGTCTAGGTGGTGGATACTCTAATGGATGAAATTACTCTTAAAGGGCTTGAAGAGAAGCTGTCTCCAACTAGTGTTCGGAAAAACCTACATAATGCATCTTTGTTCCTTTCCGCGTACGAGTTACTGAAAAGCCAAGTAATTAATGAGGTTCGAGGCTTCTTCTTGCTTAAATCTAAGGATGGACGATTAGTTTATTCGGAAAAATATAAAGAGGATGTTCTAGATCGATCAAAAAGTCTCTTAGAAGCATCAAGTCTGTGGTTAGTTGATCGAGGAGCGATCACAAAAATACAAGTGGAGGAAATTCTAGAAATTCGTGAACATCGTAATGCCATTGCCCATAAGCTTCCAAACTATCTTTTTGTTCCTGACACCGAAATCAAAATGACTCTATTAATGAAAACGCGACAATGCATTGACCAGATCGGACGCTTTTGGGCGCAAATATCAATTGATTCAACTCCCGAATATGATAACAAGGGAGTTAAGCCTGAAGATATCAAGACAGGGGCCAGTATTGCTATAGATTTTATTATGGATGTCATAGAAAACGAAAATATATTAAACACATAAACCGTGCCAATCCGGTTCGCGGATGTTCAAGGAAATTATAATGCCAGAGTGGAGAAATAAATCGCTAATTGACTTTGAATCTAGTTTTCTACACGATCTAGCTTGCTTTTTGGATTCGAAGTTAGACCAACTTGATTCTGAATCAAATAAAGCCGAAGATCCAGATGCAGAGGGAGTATATGATCGTGCAGAATATATAGTTGGTTTAGGCTTTGCAGCTTGTCAGCAGTATATGACTACCAAGATATCATATTCGAGGTTGAATAAGAAAGAAGCTCTCGACTGCGGTCCGTTTCGCAACTCGGACATTCCAATTGCGGCCATTGTTAATAATGTAGCGAACCTCTGGAAGCATTCGGCAGAATGGAGCAAAGGCGAGGAAGAAAGACGAGCAAGAAAATTACTGTTGTATCTTGGTGTCGATCATGAATATCCAGATGATATGGACATATGTTCACATATCGCTACCACGGTTCTGCATCATCTTCTATCGCCCTTGCCGAATAGATTTCAGATGCTAATACCTTCTTTGATGGAGTGGAGAAATCAGATCCTTAATTCGATCAAGGAGCCGTAATGTACAAATATCCGACAAATGCGTGATCGGGTGAAATCGGCCAACCAGACCGGTGGGAATCCGGCCGATGATTCCGGTCCATTCCGCCCACCGATTCCGCTCCAACCCACCCACCCATTCCGCCCCGATTCGCTCCCGGCCCCAGATCCACCTGCAGCAGGGGCGGCCAGGGGGGGTGGGGCGCTCAACCTAACTTCTCAGCAACCTCCCGCAACGCCTCCAGCACCATCCCCCGATTCTCCCGCCGCCGGTTCACAAAAACCGGGCTTGGATGCGGGCAGGGCATCAGGATCAGATCGGGCCGGAGTTGCCGGATACGCTCGGCCACCCGCTGAGCCTTGCGCCCGACCAGGACGACAATCCGCAGCCGGGGCAGGAGATCCGGGGTCTTCAGGAGCCGATTCAGCCACCGCCAGCCCTCATCAATGTCGGCTGGCTTGGCCGGACGTATTCGCGGGCCATCACCGATGTACCAGGGCACAATATTCCAATTCACAGTGCGGCTGCGATCGATCCCGGCCTCGGCATTTAGCAGGAACCAGTTCTTGGCGGTCTCGTCGGGATTGTTGCGGGATACGAAGCCGCTCTTGACCGCCTTTGGTCCGGGCGCCTCGAGCAGGAACAGACATTCCGCATCTACGCCGCCATCGGCCGGGTCGAAGTAGGGGACTCTCTTGCCGCATCGCTCCCGGCGTCGGATGGTCTCAACGAAAGCATTGAGCTTCCTCACATGCGGGTCATTGATTCGGGCTATGAGCGCATCCTTGTATTTTTTGTCGCCAAGGGATTTCGGCTGATCGATCATTGGGCTGCCCTGTTTTGCCGGCCAATTCCGAGCAGACGGCCGGACCCGGCAGATTACTTGAATATCGTCGACCATTGACATCTGCATCGATCAAAAATGTGTGCCGGTGATTTCGCAAGGTCATTTCGGAACGATCAGGCCGGGACAAGCACACACCCCTTGAAACCTACCCCAAGCCATGCTGCCATAATCTTCCCGTCTCCCAATGCGAAGCGGAGATAACCAGGGCCCGCCGATGGGTCGTCGGTGGGGCTCACCTATTCTATCAGCGCCGTCATCTCCAATCTAGTCGGTTGCAACACGATACGGCGACAGATCGGTTCTTCATAATTCTCCAACCTCATGTTATAATATCGGTGTAAGAATATTGCTAATGTCCGCTCTTGGGGAGGGTGAGCTCGTGACCAAATGGCTGTTCTTTATAATCCAAGTCATGCTAATCCCGAATCTTAGCCTGGCCGCGACCTGGTATGTCACAGCTGATGGCACCGGCGATGCTCCGACCATTCAAGCTGCAGCTGACAGCTCCGCCCAAGGGGATACAGTCCTGGTCTCCCAAGGCACCTATTTGGAGAACATCTATATCTCAGAAACTGGTATTTCTTTGATTTCCGAATCAGGGCCAGAGTTGACGATACTAGATGGCAGCGCTGAATCTGCTCCCGTCATCTACTATGACGAGGTGGAGGGTGGTGTAGTTGACGGCTTTACCATTCAAAATGGTAATGAAGACCTGGATCGCGGAATAGTCATCGTTGGCCATGATCTTCTCGTTAGGAATAATTTCCTGATTGGTAATTATACAATTTCCGCCGGTGGTGGAATCCAGTGGGATGGAAGTGGTGCAATTGAGAACAACACCTTCATTGAAAATGAGGCAGAGTCTGGGGGAGGATTGTATATATGCTACTCTGAGCATGATGCAATCCCAAGTGTGAGGGCAAATGTTTTCATTGATAACCACGCTGAATTGGAGGGTGGTGCTTTGTATCTCAGGCTTGATGAGGTCGTTGTTGAAGAAAACCTATTTGAAGGAAACGAAGCGCCGGAAGGTGGCGCAATCTATTGCTTTTCCGCTAATGTAATAAGGCGGAACACATTCTATAGAAATCAAACATACGGCGGTGCGATATCATTTAGAGCAGCGACCCGCCCCCTCGTGGAAAACAATATTATAGCCGGGACAATAGATGGATTTGCGGTGAAGTGCATTGCTGTAGGAGGTTACACTCCCGAGCCTCAAATTACGTGCAATGCCTTCTGGAATAATCAAGCGGGTATCTGGTATGAGTATGGTTGTAATCCAGCCTGGTGGCCGGGCAATTTCGAGGCTGACCCCCTCCTCTGTGATCCGGAAAGTGGGGATTTCCATTTGGCTGAGAATTCGCCTTGCGCGCCCGGGAATCATCCCTACGAATACGCATGTGGCCTGATTGGCGCA
>JAHJDP010000080.1 GCA_018831195.1 Candidatus Eisenbacteria bacterium
ACAGTGCATTTATACTATCTGGATTAAGATTAATCGCGATCGTGCCAAAGATCTCAGATGGGTCTGTAGTTTTCTTGTCGTCATCACAACTAATAACGAATACGAGCATAATTCCCAACAGTAGCAGCCGTTGCATTGGCTCCCTCCCCTGCGACAGAAGTTTAGCGGCCGGCTCACACTTCGGTTCAAAAAGGAGAATAGCAGACCGCTGAGTTTTGAATCAAGCTAGAACCAGATCTGTCACAGAACCAAGACCAGCCAAAACTCGCTACCTCTCCCCGGCGGGGTGCCGGGTTGGGGGATAGTGGAATGTGAAATTAGTACTGCGCCCTTTCAGCGCCGCCGTGGCACACTTCCGCGGACTACGGATCAGCTCTTCTTTTTCGTGGCGACGCCGAAGCTCGTGATCTGCTGCCGTACCTTGACGGATTTGCACTTCGGACACTTGATCCTGGCTGTGTCGTGCTTGAGAATCCCCATCGTTACAGTGAAGCTCTTCCCGCAAGGCTCACATTTGTAAATGTACTCCGGCATCACAGAATCTCCTTGCCCCTGGTAGGGCGTGAACTGGCGCAGCTGCTCGCAGAACCCCCTTGTGACCTGTCCCCATTCTTTGTACCACCTCAGCCTTCCATTAAGGCCCCACCGTCCTGGCGATTCGGGAGCCTTGCCCAGAACCTACCTGCTCCACTCAACCCAGGTCCCATTTGCAATAATCCCATGATGCCCATTATCCGATTCGTCAACGGCAATGTCCCCTGCCCGGTGATCAAGCGGCCAGAATGCGACTGTATTGGCATCTGATGTCAAGATCGAAGGCGGAGTGAAATCGGTTACATAACGACAGATGTCAGATACCCGCACTCCCGCGAATTGGCCGTCCCACCAGTACATATCATGGGAGTATCTCGATCCCATCACGAAGTTGCCTGTGCCAATTACATAAGTCTCTGGAATATACTGTGTTCCTGTACAGATCCCATCAAGGAATATCCTTAGCGAATCCCCATCGTATGAACCGGTGATATGGTGATATTGATAGAGTTCGATTTGAACTGCCGAAATGGCTGCGACATTTTCAGACTGGCCGGTTGCCACACAAACCCGGGGATAACCCGAATCAAGGTCTAGTCCATAGCCCCGCCCAAATCCCGAATCATCACGTTTGTCGATGATGGAATTTACCGGGAACGGCGACTGCTGATGCCCAGGATACTGGTAATCACGGGCCATCGCCCATGCCTCAAGTGTAAAGGGACCATCGAAATTGAGACCTGATTCATGCGGGACCGTGACCGAGGTGTTAGCTCCATTTAGGTCCAGGACATACCGCGATGTCACCCCGTCGGATAAAGTCAGGCTATCAATTCCAGACAAGACATATTCATCAATGCTGCCAGATCGATGGATTTGTATTTTCCAATCGCCCGCACTTGCTGCCATGCAAAAAAGTAGCATCATGCTGATCACAAAACCAATACGCCATCTCATCTATACTCCCCCAAGCTGCTCTACCTATAAGTCGCCTTCACCCGCCCCCACATCGTATTCTCCACCCCTGCATTCGCACCGGCTACAGACTCAGGGCTGCACCGTCCTGGCGATTCGGAAGCCGACAGCCACGTCGCTGTTTCCCGGGAGAAAGTTATGTCGATAAGCGCAACGATAGGTTTCGGGAGTCGGGGTAGAACCAAATGACCCTCCACGCAATACTCGATAGATACCGACTACTGGCCCATGTGGATCGGCCTGCTGGCCTGTCCCAAGGTTACACTGATGCCAATCGTTACACCATTCCCAAACATTTCCGGCCATGTCTGAAAGTTCCAATGTTTCCGGCGCATCCGGATAGTCCCCTACCGGTGTGGTCCAATAGACACAACCATCAGCGTTCGCCCGGTCGCAATCCAGAGCATCGTCTCCCCATGGATAGATCCGCTCATCATCATATTGCGCCGCATACTCCCACTCCGCGTCGGTCGGCAGCCGGTAGCCAACGGCACCGTACGGATCTCCACTGTTGCACTGCCAGTCGCCGCCGTGCTCGTAAGCCCGTGATAGACCCGCCTGCAAACTCAGCCAGTCGCAGTAACTCACCACGCCGTACCAGGTCACGTCCATCACAGGATGATCGGGATTGATTCCATGGCCAGCGTCACGTAGCGAGAAAATCCCATCGCTGAAACTGATTTCACAATGCCCATCCAGATCCAGAAGCTCCACGGTACTCCCATCAAGATTGTCTCGTACAGTGCATGTCGTAGCCGTCACATATTCATTGTCGTAGGCCCATTGGACCGCCTCCATGTACTCCTGGTTTGTAACCTCATGCTGGCCGAGAAAGAAATCACGGGTCAGGGTAACTTCCCGCTCATCCGTACCGCAGTAAGCCGCTCCATCGCCCATAGTGAACACTCCCGCCGGGACATGTGTGAATCCCTCGGGGGCGACATCTATGAAGAATGTCACGCTATCAATTTCTGCCAGGTTATGCAGCTCAACATCCTGACCCTTGTGTATTCTCATCTTCCAAATTTCATCATTTTGACTCGCAGCCACACCAGCCATCAGCACCATCCCAACCATCACCATGATGCACCGATTCATTTATAAACCTCCACAGTTGCTGTTACCGATACGTCGCCTTGATCTGGCCCCAAGTCGTATTCTCAACCCTCGCATTTGACACTCCGGCCATCCCGCACCCGACATCAAGCGCCCCGATCAGGGCGCAGCAATGTCAATATCTGACCAAGACATTTTGGCATGCTCGTGATCAGTGAATCAGAACCATCCTCCGTGTCTCCCTTATCCCATCTGCCTCTAGTTTGAGATAATAGATCCCAGTAGGCAGTTGGCCGCCGGTTTGCCCAAGGGGATTAAAAGTGAAATCGTGAACTCCCGAGGATAGACGTTTATCAACGATTGTACCCACCAATTCTCCACTTATCGCAAAGATTTTAACTTGGACTCGGGCGCTCATGGGTAGAATTATATTAAACTTTAAGTTCCCTGTGGTCGGGTTAGGCCAGGGCTGAGTAAGGCTGGGCAATGCTTGATGCTCAAATGTCTCTGGAATCTTAGAGGATTCGCAAAGCCCCGGCTCGCAAATTGTCTCAGGACCAAGATAACCGCCTCCAGCAGTTTCACAATCTTCGCAACTGAGTTCTATACAGCCACCTGGAAAGCAACAGGCTCCAACACCTGCACATGGACTCGGATCGCAGGTTGTACCAAATCCTAAAAATTCGTATTGGACCCCATGCTGATTGCACTCAGATTCACTACCGACAAGAGAACAATCACATGAAAGCACGTCACAACAGGCACCCGTCGGTGGCGGACAAGGATCAGAATCACAATCTGTCTCCGGTCCTAGCCAGGTTCCGATACCATCACAATCTTCAGAGTTCAATTGCTCACATGGTCCATCATACAAGCAACAAGCCCCGAGCACTGGATTGCAGCCCTCCCAGAAGGCGCCAATCAGTCCGCACGCTGGACCATCAGGGTGATTCTCGGGAAGACAGGGGGAACGGCCATCAAGGTTATAATCCGCCGTGTCAGGATAACAAAAGAGCGGATCTATTGAGATGTTGCCATCAACACCCTCTTGACCTCCTATACACCAATCATAGTCCCCCTCGTTATTGGCATAAATATCACAACATTCCAGAGATGCCGTACCGCCATCAAAACAAAACACTGTTTCACCAGAGAGAGTAGAGGTTATAATCGATTTGACCAGCTCAACTGAGGAATTTTCCGTCAGGTAAAAAGTCCCTCCATGTGTGGTTGCAGAATTTCTATGAAATGTACTGTTGATACAATATAATTCTGAGTTGTTGTAAAGATAGATGGCGCCCCCCTGATGGGCCATATTATCCAAGAACAGACTGTAATTTAGATCACATTGAGAGTTGTGCATATGAATAGCACCACCATATCCTAAGCCAATTGAATTTGTGGCCCAATTATCGATATATAGACAATTCATGATATGGAGAGTGGAATTGAGGCAGTCAATCGCTGCACCATAGCTCTCGCTCCAATTGCTCTCAAAAGTGCATGCCTCGAATGAAGCAGAGGATTGGTTACAAAAGAACGCCCCACCAAATCTTGCGGAATTACCTATAAATCTGCAATTGGTGAACGTGGCGGAGGAAAGCTGGCAGTATATCGCTCCACCCAAGCCATCTGTGTACCCATTTATATTCGAATTGTGACTGAATATACAGTCTTGGAATTCAGGTGATGAGGAGTAGCAGTATATTGCGCCACCACGGCCCTCGACTAGGTATGCGTTCATTATAGTAATTGCATGTAGTTTAGAATTCTCATCCTCACCATTTACAAATACGAATCCTTGGTGTTGAGAAGACCCATTCCCTTCGCAATCAATGATACAAGTCTCAGGATCGCCACCTTGGGAGCGAACGGTGATTGCCTTGCCTAGAAATTCAATGTCACGATTGCCATCGCCTGTAAAAGTCCCATCGGCTAGTTCGATAATATCACCATCCACAGCTGTATCGATCCCCGCCTGAATCGTCGGCGCGTCACCCGAACCGTCGGGATAGATCTCCCAGGTCGTGGCCAGGCCAGCTACAGGCACGAGCAAAACGAGCAGAGCTATGAAGCTGAAACGTACCGGCATAGAACACCCCCATGTTGTATGAATACGGGACACACAGTCGCAGGTGGATGATAGCACTGAATGGCGCGGATGGGAATGGGAGAAATCGGGCGGCATGTGATTATGGTGCAATGGATTAGTGCTGCTCAGGTCTGGCCTAGGATCGACAGATCCCTTGCGAAATCATCGCCAGGCATTTTTAAATCGAATGCGGA
Organism: Candidatus Eisenbacteria bacterium; assembly: GCA_018831195.1. Taxonomy (NCBI): domain Bacteria; phylum Candidatus Eiseniibacteriota; species Candidatus Eiseniibacteriota bacterium. The sequence goes on from JAHJDP010000080.1 coordinate 4,852, forward strand.
AGGGAGCAGTTGATGCTGCTCCGGTGACTGATTTGAGAGCTGGCCAAGCAGATAGGATTTCCCAATGATTAATCAGCCCAAATCCCTCGGCGACAAAAAGCATAGAGAGGAGCGTCTCGCTCAGATTCACCAACCACATGTGGCGAAACTGAATGCCTTTGTGGAGACAATCCGACGCCAGCAAAATTGCGGCAGAAACGTCCCCTACTTCGACCCAGCCGATGGTGGAGTGAACGCGGAGTGCCTGTTTCTGCTTGAGGCTCCGGGTCCAAAGGCCGTCGAGAGCGGCTTCGTCTCCCGCAACAACCCAGACGAGACCGCCAAGAACTGGCTTCTGCTCAATGCCGAGGCCGGGATCGATCGCAGCCGGACCGTCTCGTGGAATATCGTGCCCTGGTACATCGGTGATGGTCCGCGAATACGTCCTGCCAACCGCGATGATATTGAGCAGGGCTGGCCTTGGCTGGTTCGGCTCTTGGAACCCCCGGCTCTCCTGCCCCGGCTCCGGATTGTCGTGCTGGTCGGGCGCAAGGCTCAGCGGGTGGCCGAGCGTATCCGGCAAATCCGGCACAATCTGGTCCTGATGACGTGCCCGCATCCGAGCCCGGTTTTTGTGAATCGGCGGCGAGAGAATCGGGGGATGGTGCTGGAGGCGTTGTGGGAGGTTTCTGAGAAGTTAGGCTGAGTGCTCTATCCCTCCCAGGCCGCACCGCGTTGGAGGCGGGTCGGGGCCGGGAGCGCATCGGGCTGGAATGGGGGGTTGGTTGGGACGGGATCGGTGGGTGGATTGGAGTGGAATACGCACATACAAACGGCTTTATCAGGTGCAACCTCTTGTTAGACAGCGTTCGCGCCCGACGCGACTATTCCTGCCGGCGCTCTAAGAAACTCAGGTCGGCAAAATTCTGGATTTGGTACAGCGCTTTGAGATCCTGTATGTGGTGCCAATTGTCCACACGGTACAAAGTCAGAGGTCGCTTCGCCTTGATCACATGAGCGATTGTATCCTCAAATAGACCCCGATGACTGGCTTCAATATACTCAAATAATTCCGGTTCAAACATCGCAATTCCGACGTTGGCAAGACTCCCATTCACCAATTGCTCTGGTTTCTCCGTGAACGTCTCGAGTATATTCGCCCTGCCCTCTCTTATAACACCAATTCCAAGTGGGTGAGGGTAAAACCGACTGCACAAGAGCATGCCGATGTGTTTCTCTCGTTTTTTATATTCAAAATATCGATTGTAAATTCGTGGCCAATCGCAGTTCTCAATGAGAACGTCGTTATAGTGGATCACAAAGGGCTTGTCGGGAAGACTGTTTCTTAGATTAAGCATCACCGCAGGCAACGTTGCACCCCCGAGCCTTTTGCATTCAACAAAATCGCCGTATCCACCTTGCTTCACGTTCTCCTCGATCGCATCCGAATACTTGCCCGTCAATACAGTGACCCTCTCGAACAAATCGGCATGTCGATAGAATGGATCAATAATATGTTGCAACATGGATCTGCAACCAATTGTGACCAAGCACTTAGGCATCACCTGCGTAACAGGAAATAGCGATCCACCCTCGCCACCAACAGGAATTATAACGGGAATCTTATCTTTTCTACTTTGATCGCTAACTAACTGACGAAGCGCGTCTTGTATACTCATCAATTCGGCATTTGTCGCATTCAGCGTAGCTTTCCGGTCGTTTGTCAGCCCCTTAATTTCACTTAACAGCCCTTTGAGTTGGTCGGTACCGATGTCGGCCATAACTTGCGCATATACAGTACCAACAACGGGAATCGCTGCTGGAGCAGCTGCCGCGAGCTTCTCCAGAAGGTCTCTTAGCGTCATTCTAGCCAATTCCCCCCCCTTTTCCTGCAGCAGTCCGTGCCCTGAGGCTATCTAACGAATCCGTCGAATAAGCCGCCCGGTACATCACGGATTACCACATTTGCCTCCCGGATCCCGCCTCCCATGAACAAATAGGGGATTCCGTAGAGGCTGTCCGACCTTTTCCTACAGATTCAACGTTCTCATGACCAGCGAGGGTCCTTGGCGCGGCCCTCGCCACTCTCAACATCGCGCCACCATTATGATCCTTTGCGGCCGTGACAAGGGCCTCGTCAGGTTCAATACGCCGTTGGGCGATCCATCTCGTTCCATGCCACGTCACTCGACGAAGGCCACCTGGCTCACTCCCCAGCTCTGATCGCCAGGCGCGAGACCAATCGCATCTAATGCTTCAGTTGCTTCGTCTTCTTCTTTGCTCGGGCTCTTTGCGCCGAATGTGACCAGATATGTCTTCCCTCGCTCCACACAAGCCACCATGACAAAGTCGATAAAGGAACCTGGCCTGAGGAAGACACCACTAACCCGACTTGCTCCCGCTTCCGAGTGAATACCCAACGCTTCGTAGCGCTGCGGCTCTTTCCACGACGAGACTTCCTCACCAATCGCGCCCAGTTGTGCTATAGCGAAAGGGGTGCGACCGAGTTCCAGCGGTATATTCCTCGTGCCGCGGTTCTCGACTGTTGCCCGTACAACTATCTGTCGGCATCCCGCCTCTGCGACGATCGCCTGGTCGATCTCAAGAGAGACATTGATCACCGCCTGCTCTCTCACCTTCCTATCATTAAGCTCATAGTCGTGATCCGCTCTGGAGACAGAAAACTCGTAATATCCCCAAATCGCTCCGCCGGCAACTGCAAGTGAAAGAACGATACTCTGAATCACGGCCAAGAGATTCTTTGCATCTTCATGCTTCGCCATCGCTCAACCCCGTTCGCGATCGCCTAACGAATCTGTAGGAAGACCTATTTAACAAATCGTTCCACCTCACCCAGTAACCGATTTTCTTTTCTTGCGTCACATGTCACTACATAACCCGTCCAGGCAAAACCGCCTCCATCACCTCGCCGCGATTGTTACTGGTGGCGCCGGGGGTGCTTATGGGGGTTGGGTTGTCACATCTTTGTCAGAATTGATTTTGGATAATTCATCTTAAGATGAATCAAATAATCGTCCAACCGATCTCGACGAACCTTGTCCACGCTATTTAAGTAAGCCATGGATCCTTTGACCTTCGCAATCTCCTTTCTCTTAACAGCTTTGATTGGCATCGTGGCGAGCCGATGTAACTTGGCACGCAGTTCCCTGTAGGTCTTTCTGCCAACCCCGACGTTATTCTGAGTGACAACTAGCCCCGTTACGGTATGGCGCCGAGCCGGTCCGCGTATGCGCGTTTTCTGGCGGTTGACCAAGAAACCTTCGGATTCAATGATTTTGGTAATCATCGGAAGCGCGCGGGGCAGACTGCTGTACGAGTATGCGGAAAACGTTAGGTCGTCAGCGTACCTCGTGTAAACTATCCCACGTTTTCCAACGTACCCGAGAATGCGAGCGTCAAACCGGACACAAGTTAGGTTCGCCAATGCAGGAGACGTCGGCGCACCTTGCGGAAGACCCCCATGAAAAGTGCATAGCGAGGTGAGTATGGAGGCAACTTGCGTTGAGTAGCCAATAGTCCGGTACAGGGAGTAAACGTGAGAAGCTTTGACGTTGGGAAAGAAATCCTGGATATCCAGACACATTATGGCTTTCGCCCCGATGTGAGGAGTTGCGTTGTCTCTTGTTGACGCTCCAGGAACAAAACCCTTACAGGCGGGTGACACAGAGAGGCGATCCAGTATCGTTCGTAAGATCCAACCTTGCACAGCCTTCAACTCCGCTGAAGGCTGAGAGATCACGCGGGTGCCACCTGTCTTCTTCGGGATTGTATATGTATAATACTGTTTGTTAGGATACTTCGCGCATCGAAAGAGAAGCCCCTTGGAGAGGCGTATTGCATCCGATAGGTCCGAAATCGATACAAGTTTCGGTAACCCAATCAGACCCAGACGTATTCTATCGGATGACATGGTCAAGAATGGAGAGCCCAATCAACTTTACTTCACAAGAGAAGCGTTTGAATTGCGACCATAAGTCGCAATTTGACCGCAATAATGCTCTGTTTCCACCTCGGACGACGAATCATCGTCCACAGGTCGCAAGCGACCGACTAAAGCTGGTGGGCTCTCCAATGTTCCTCCATTAAATACGAAGTTTTTTCCCCCTGCAATGCCAATTCAGCACTGCCGTTCTAAGTTTGTCCATGGCCGAAGGATCGTAGGTATGGCCTGTCAAGCCCCGTCGCCCCAAGCTAGCGAAACGACCGAGCCCAGAAGGAGTCAGTTTGTACCCATCTGGAGCTAAGACAATGTAACGGTTCTTCGTAAGGATCGAAATCGCTCCGGTAGCAAGAACTGTTGCCATATCCAGTGCGGTACCAGACGCGTGTTTCACAAGCGTCATAAGTTCGTCACGGGTCACTGGCTCAAAAAGGAAGACACAAGGTAGAATGAAGTGATGGGCTTGGACTACATTGGTGACTCCCGTGTTTTTCTTCACCGCACTTCGGATTCTGCCAACGGCTCGACGAATTGGCTCAATCATGCTCGCGACATTCGCATAGTTCCCATAGACAATCTCGCCTTCCCTCTTGTCGCGAAGCAGCCGCAATGGCCCATGCTGAATGAAGCTCTTCTCTTTCCTATGCTTTTCGTCCATAACGCATACAAGTTTCTTGCGAAGTTTGTTGTTAGAGGCAAATGAGCCAAGTTCAGCAACGGCTCCGTAACTTTCGACCACCAACACCACTGCGTCAACGCTTTCCGCGAGGGTATTTTCAAGACTGATAAGGTCGTGATGGCCTGGGCCGAGCAAGAGGTCATCAAACAGATCCTCAGGATAGAACATATCGTACTTATACCAGTACCATTCTGACCTGAGAGCGTCATCGATTCGCTCCCGTACTGAGCCAGTAGTGGCCCTGCCTGCACCACATAGGAAGAGCGTAATCTTGTATGTGTGGAAGCCTTTATAAACTTCGTCATGTATCTTTTTGGCGAAATACTCAAGCATCGGTACTGAATCCTTCGATCTACTTTTTGCGCTGCCCGCGGGCCACACTTGCCTGACCCCTGCCAACCCGCAATGATCCTATCGCATCTCCCCCTTGAGCGCCAGCGCTATGAAATGCGGGGCCGATGGTCGCTCGGAGAGAGGGTTGCATTCGGGCCCACAGCTGTCGTGGGGGACAAATCCATGTTCCCTCTTTACGGAGGAGTCCAGATGAGGTCGTTGATTGTGAAAATCGCCCCTACTCGTCCCATACCCCAGCCCAGGAAACCATCTCATAATGCGATTGGGGATTATCTACGCGCCTGACTATGATAAAGGACTTGTCCATTGAAATCGTAATGCTATCACCGGATGCCTGCGTCATCTTGTTTGACCACGACGCATCAAGCCGC
>JAHJDP010000081.1 GCA_018831195.1 Candidatus Eisenbacteria bacterium
AGTTCGCCACCAACACCTCCATCGGTCGGCTGACGCTCAACATGCTCTTTAGCTTCGCCCAGTTCGAACGGGAGATCATCTCCGAGCGGACAAGTGACAAAATGTCTGCGGCCCGGCGAAAGGGGAAATGGATCGGCGGCATCCCGGTTCTGGGATATGACATTGATCCCGCGGGTGGGCGACTGGTGGTGAACGAGGATGAGGCCGCGAGGGTTCGTGCGATCTTTGATCTTTATCTGGAGAAGGAATCGCTGCTTGAGACCGTGCGGGAGTTGAACCGGCGGCGGTGTACGACGAAGCGATGGACCACGAAGAAGGGCCAGGAGCGTGGTGGTGTGCCATTCGAAAAGGGCAATTTCTCCCGCATGATCACCAACATGATTTACATCGGCAACATTCAGCATCGCGGATCGGTCTATCCGGGTGAGCATGAGGCGATTATCGACGAGAAGGTCTGGCAACGGGTGCAAAGGATTCTCGGTCGCAATGGCACCGCTGGCGGACGTGTTTCTCGGAACAAGTACAACGCTCTGTTGCGGGGGATCCTCTGGTGTTCGCCCTGCGAGACCGCGATGTACCACACCTATACGAACAAAGGTGATCGGAGATATCGTTATTATGTCTGCGGTCAGGCTCAGAAGAATGGGCGGGACAGCTGCCCAACGAAATCCATCCCCGCGGGCGAGATCGAGCGGTTCGTGGTCGAGCAGATTAAGGGCATCGGAGCCGATCCGAAGCTCCAGGAAAAAGTGTTGGAAACGATCCGGGCAAATGTAAAGGGGCAACTCGATGAACTCGACCGCGAGCGGCGGACAATCGCCAAGGACCTGAAGCGGGGTCCACCGAGGTCAAACGACTTGTGGGCTCGGCTGCCAATGCCCGACGTCAGGAATCAGCAATAGCCAAGCTCGGGGATCTTCAGGAGCGCATCGAGGCCGCTGAGGGGCGACTCGGTGAGATCAATAAGCGAAAGGCCGAGCTGGAGAGTAGCCGGGTTGACGAGAAAGAAATGAATGATGCCCTGGAGAGTTTCGTACCTATATGGGACACCCTCTCACCACGGGAGCAAGCCCGGGTCGTCCAACTTCTCGTGGAGCGGGTGGCCTACGACGGGGAGACGCTCGCCATCACGTTTCGACCGACGGGGATCAAAGCGCTCTCACAGGAGGGGGCACCATGAGCGGGAAGGCACGCCCGGAGACAGCGACGGCCTTGTCAGCCGGCCCGACCCTGGAGTTCAAAGTCCACTTTCGGAACGGTGACAGAGGGCGTCGACGGTTGAAGAGGGGAGCCCGGGTATCATCGACAGAAGCCAATCCCGGCCGGATCCCGAGGATCTCGCGACTGATGGCCCTGGCTCTTCATTTCGATGATCTAATCCGGAAGGGTGTCGTCAAGGACTATTCGGATCTGGCCCGGCTGGGGGGTGTATCTAGGGCGAGGATCAGCCAGATCATGGATCTGCTAAATTTATCACCGGATATTCAAGAAGAAATACTATTCCTCCCGCGAACAACCCACAGGCGTGATCGAGTAACCGAACGCCAAATCAGAAATGTCGTGGCCGAAATTGGCTGGGAAAGTCAATGGGAGCTTTGGGTGAAGCATCGCGACAAGCTTTAGTGCCCGTAGCCTTCAATGTTCTTTCTTAGACTTTGTCTTTTTCTTGGGATCGAACCATGGCCAAAAATACTTGGGCATGATTAGTTTTTCCACCGTGCGTTTAAAATCTCGATGAAAGCACTGACGGTGGATGTATGCAAGATCGGGATGTGCCTTGTTCCATAAATGCATCAATTCCCGCCAGGATGGTGTTGGGTCATTTCTGTGGCGAAGCTCAGAAACTTCGTCTACCAGGGTAAGATTTCGTATACTAAAAAGGTGACTTTGACAATCATTCGATTGTTGTTGGAGATACCGATAGGCATTCATGAGAGTTTTGGGTGACACCCAAGACTCGACAGTAATTCGTAACCGAAGGCGACGATGATCTTGACGCCATATACCGACCGGCTCAATTTCTATCGGGCTTGATTGGGGTGGTTCTTCGGTCAGTATATACCAAGTTGCTTCTTCTTCCCTCCATCCAAATGTTTCAGTTAGTTTTATACTCGTTTCACGCAAAACAGCAAACACTGAACCCGGGACCACCGAGGTTGAGTTGCCGCGATGAAATCCTCGCTTGGAGGGCAAAGGAGTGAATCGATTTCCTAAAATTGAAAGTTTGGGTGATTGTTTGTCGCCTAAGCGCAACCACTGTTCTACAGTATAAGGGAGTTTTAGGTCATTGCCTTTCCATTCGATTTCAAGAAATGAATTATTGCGTGTATACATTGGGCTGTATTGACCATTCTTATAATAGACAAACCAAGATTCGTGACCAGATAATGGTATTTTGTGTTTTTTGAAAAACAATAAATTATAAAGGCGAGGGGCCTCCGAATCCAGAAGAATACCGGCTTGTTTTTTAGTTAACCTTTTTTCCCCAAGGTAGTCTTTCCAGAAGCAGCATACTTCAGGCGTGTTGGCAGCGAGTCGTCCTATGAAATTGGAAGTAACCTGAGCTCTTAGACGTTCCGCTTCTGGAATTGAAAATTGATCTTCTAACTTCCTATAAGGATGTTTCTTCCTCCCGGCTTGCCCCCCTCGAATAAGATCACTCAGTTTTCGGGCTGCGCGGAGCAGATCGTCTGGGCCCTCGGGTTCAAGGTCAGTCACGATTGGATAGATATACCCCGACTCATCAAGATATGACCATAGGCTGTCTGATACCGGGCGCCTAAGTTCCTTCTCAAGCCATTCTCGGACTTCGGCATATGTTTTGGGCCGTTTCATCTGTATCCTCCATATGTATTCCATGAGGATACGCTAATAGTCTTATATAGGACAAGACAAAAGTGAATAAGTTTTATGCGGAGGATCTCCATGAATGACAAGCAATTGCTCCGGCCAGCCGACATCGCCCCGCTGCTCGGTGTGACTACGGGCAGGGTTTACCAGCTAATAGATGCTGGAGTCATCCCAGCGACCAAAATGGGTGGGTCGATTCGAATACCGCGAGAAGCATGGGAGCTTTGGCTTCAGGGCCAATCCGATGTGGCCCTGGATTCAATCAAGGTGAATCGGCCTGGTCAGCAGCCCCAGGACCAGATTCCTAAAGAAAACGACCCTTCATTGCACTCGCGGGGAGGCTCATACCAATGAAGCTGAAGGCCACGAAGAAAGCACTATGGCCCTCGCAGAGGAGCTTCCTCACGTTGCTTCAGTCTATCAATTTCGGCCGAATCGAAAATTTACGCATACATAATGGACAACCACAGCTAATACCCAAACCACGGGTCTTACGGTCTGTCAGAATTGGCGGTCTTGTGGGGCCAAGGCCCGAAGTTAAAATGGATGATTTCGCATTAAAGTCTCAGATCGTCGAGATGTTCGAACATTTTAACCAGATAGGGGATGGCACGATTGCACGTCTCGACATAAAGGATGGCTTGCCATGCCATTTGGTAATTGAGGAATCAGATCGAGGAGGTGAATGAATGCAGGGAGCGAATAATGTTGACGTTAGCCCTCGTTTTAAGAAGTCGAGATCGCTGGACAAGAGATTAAAACTGTTTGTCTGGGGCGATTCGGGAACCGGGAAGACAACTCTCGCACTCCAATTTCCCAACCCGGCCGTCATCGATCTTGAAGGCAGTGCGGATCTCTATGGCGGCCTCTTCGACTTTGATGTCCTGCGCGCCAGTACAGCGGATGAGGCCATGACCGCGGTTCAGTGGCTGGCGAGCCACCAACATGAATACCGCACCCTTGTCATCGATCCGGTATCCGTTTATTGGGATGCGCTGCAGAAAAAGTGGTCGGATATATTTCTGCGCCGGAACAAGGGTTCGAAGGGGTACCGTTTTGAGTTTTACGACCTGCAGGTGCGGGATTGGATGACCATAAAAGCGGAGTTCAAGGATTTCATCCGCAGGATAATAGCACTCGATATGAACGTCATCGTCACGGCTCGCCAAAAGACTCAGTACGCCGACGGAGCATTTATGAAGGCAATCGGGGAAACATTCGACGGGGAGAAGTCCCTACCCTACCTCTTTGACACAATCCTACGCCTGTATCGTGACGAGAAGGGCCGGTTTCTGGGGGAGTGCATCAAGGATCGATCCCAGAAGCTGCCCCTCGGAGAGTTTGAGTTGTCATATGAGGTTCTGCAGAAGGCGTTTGGGATTGGGACTTTAAACCAAGCTGCTAAGCCGGGCGAGATCGTTGCGTAGCCAAGGACGCCGTGAGATTGACAAGCTGGAAAATGTAATAGTCGAAGTATCAAAAGGAAACACAAAACAGGAGGATTGAAATGCCAAGAATAAATTTCAGCAATGTTGATGATGCTCAGAACTTCAAACCCTTACCTGAGGGTGTATATCACTGCCGAGTGATCGATGTCAAAGAATCATCAACCCTACATGGGGATGATATGTGGAAGTTGTGGTTCGAGGTTGCGAGCGGTGATTACCAAGGTCGCAGAATATTCGACAATTTGGTCTTCAGTGATCGGGCTATGCCACGGGTAAAACACATCTGCTCAAAGCTGGGTGTTGACGTCACTGGCGAAGTTAACATGACACCGGCATTGCTGATTGACCGGGAGGCGATGGTATCGGTTATAGAAGCCGATTACGTCGATGAGGGTGGGAATACCAAGACAAGCAATCGGGTTCTATTCGCGGGTTATGAAGCGGTCGAGCCGCCCAGCAATGATGAAGACGGGGAAGTGTCGTTCCCCTGATGGATAAGCCAATAATCGCCATCGATACGCGGGAGCGGCTTCCTTATGACTTTCCGCTCTCGCAGATCAAGACATTGAAGACCGGTGACTACTCGATCATCGGGTTGGAGGATCGCGTGGCCGTGGAGCGAAAGACAACAGCGGATGCATTTTCGTCACTCGGACGATATCGGTCGCGGTTTCGCGCTGAGGTGGAGAGGCTTAGTAATTACGGCTACGCGGCGATTGTAGTCGAAGCGAGTATACCAGATCTCCTGAAGCCCCCTCCGTTCTCACGAATGAACCCGAAGGCGGTGATAAATTCCTTGCTGGGCTGGTCGGTTCGCTACGGGGTGAACATAATTTTCGCCGGGGACCGGCAGTATGGCAATGCCATTACAAGAACCTTGTTGGAGAAATACTGGAAGTACTACGGGGATGAAGTAAATGACCGAATCAGCTGATGCCTGGAAAGGATATAAAGAGGCAATACTCGAACGGATCGATTTTCAGGACCTGTTCGTGGACTTAAAACAGGCGCGATCGTCGGGGGATGGCTGGATATCCGCTTTATGTCCATTCCACGCCGATACCTCGCCGTCATTCGGTTTTAACCCCCAGACGGGGCAATGGTGTTGCCATGCGGGATGCGGGAAAGGAAGTGCTTTTGACTTCCTGATGCACACATCCGGCAAAGACTTCAAATCGACACTCATTGAACTCGGGGATCGTCTTGGCGTACCGAGACCGTCATCGGCGGATAGCACACGCCCACCGATCGATGAAGGTCTTATTAATCAATGGGCGACATATCTTAGGGAGACCGAGACTGCAGGGCGATGTCTGCGTGAGCAGCGGGGACTCACACAAGATACTATTAGGCGATACCAGATTGGCTGGGATCCCAAGCGTCAACGCTACACGATCCCGGTTCGTGATGAACGGGGGAAGGTCGTAAATATCCGGCTCTACTCGACCTCTGAGAAGCCCAAAATCATCAATTATACGGACGCCAAACACAAATACGGGTCACCAGCACGTCTATATGGGCTAAAAGAAATGGCCAACGACACAGGTGACCAAGTAGTCCTCTGCGAGGGTGAGTGGGACCGGCTCATTCTTCAACAGGAAGGCTTCATGGCTGTGACCGGGACGCATGGTGCCACCACCTTTCGCCCGGAGTGGGCATCTTTGTTCAAGGACAAGGATGTGGTCATTATCTATGACTGCGATACCGAAGGTCGAGCCGCCGTTCAGAACATTGTCCTGAAAGCACTCAAAGAATCAGAAGCGAGATCGATCAAGAACGTGATACTACCTCTTTCCGGCGAGAAAAACGATAAGGATGTAACAGATTTCTTTATGAAAGGGGGACATACGGCGACGGATCTCCAGAAGATCATCGATGATACGCCAGTTCACAGTTTTAAGATCGAGGAAGAGCCAGAGGATGTTTTCGATCTACAATCATTCACGGAAATTGAGCGTGCCGACCTGATCGACAAGAAAGTTCGGTGCGATATCACCGTATGTGGTGAAACATCTGAAGCTTTTCATGCCGCAGAGGAGTTTAAGATCTCGCACTGCGGCAAGATGGAAGCCGGGACCTGTTTCGAGTGTGGTGGTCGCGGTGAGCCGATACGAATTCCGCGATCCTCACAGGAATACATCGGATCCTGCATGTCACCCAACACTCATGTGACGGCCATGCTCCGTGAATATGCATGCAAATACGGTCAGCGATGCAAAATTGAGGTTCTTAAATGTACGACCGTAAAAGAGTTCTTTTGCCACCAGAAAACCTGTCGCATTTCGCAGACTCATGATGAGAACGGAAACGTCGTCCAAACCATTGATGGGAAGATGCAAGAACTCATGGAAAAGAAGGTCTATTTCTTGTCCAGCAATCACCCGAAACCAGGAAATTACAGAGCTACCGGCTGGGTTAAGAGCCATCCTAAAACTCAGCAGGTGACGTTCCTGATCGACACCCTGGAGCCTCTTGAGGATGACTACGAAAGTTTTAGGATAGAGGAGAACCTCGATAGCCTCAGGGGCTTTCGGTCCCTATCTTGGCCGGACAAGATCAAGGAAATGAGCGAGAACGTCACGCGTGTCTACAACCGCGACGAAATCCTAGTCGCCATCCTTCTGACCTACTGCTCCCCTCGATGGATTCCCTTCAACGGCGAGATCATCCGTGGTTGGTTGATCACCGTCGTCATCGGAGATTCAGGATCGGGCAAAACCCAAACCCACCAACGCATCGCTGAGTTCGCGAAGATCGGTGACTGTTTTTCCGGATTGACCGGCTCGCGGACGGGATTGGCTTATGCCCTGGTTGATCACAAACAGAAGGGCTGGCATGTGCGGATCGGACGTTATCCGGCCAACTCCCGGCGTATCCTGACTGTCGATGAGGCGCAATACCTGCCCGAAGAGGATCTCAGGACTATTTCCAAGGGGATGGACGAAGGATTCCTGCAAATCGATCGCGTGCAATCGAAGGGTTACGAGTCGCAAACACGGTTGATCATGATAGCCAATCCCAAAAGAGACCAGATCATGGATGAGTTTGCGTTCGGCTGTCAGTCTCTAAAAACCATTTTCCCACCGACGATTATCCGGCGGACTGACATCGCGGTCTTCGCAAACTCCGGAGACTTGAGCGACCTGTCCGTTATTAATCGCCGACATTCTAGTGTGGAGACGGGTCGGGTCACGCCGGAAATGCTGCGCGCCATCATCTATTGGGCATGGAACCTTAAACCGGAGCAGATCATTTTTACGTCACAGGCTGAGGCGGAGTGTTTGGAACAGGCGCAAGGACTTGCGGAGGTGTACCACCATGCGGTGGATGTTCCCCTAGTCGCATTATCCGATATTCGCAAAAAGCTGGCGCGCTTGGCAGCCGCATTTGCTGTTCTAGATGTTTCGGGGGATGAACATTTCACACGACTGGTTATTGAACCCCAACATGTCAGAGCAGCGAAGAAGTTCCTACATGGACTCTATTCTCACGACAACTGCGCGTTGAATGACTACTCCCAAATCTGTCGGATGGGCAGTGAATTATATGACTACGAGGAGATCGAGGCGGAGTTCTTAAGACGGCGGGATGGGGAACGGCATGCTGGTGAGAATGGTTCCGGAAATCTCGCAAAGATTATTTTCACACTGCACACAACGAAAGCCATCCGGCGGGAGGATCTTGCCGAGCAGGCCAACTGCAGTGTCGATACCGTCAAGCGGATCATCCAAGTGCTGAAACGTTTCACCCTGCTCGACAGCACAAGGGATGGTTATGTGAAGAAACCGAAATTCAACAAGTTCCTCCGGCGGTTTCTCAAGGCGCATCCAGACTTCTTTGAAGAAGTTAGGGGTGCAAGTTTAACTTTAACTGGGACAGAGGATTAGACCGAAATGGGGCCTAACCTGCACCTGAAAACGACCAATGCAATGCTACCCGATAACCTAGCTCTGGGCTTGTTTGTAGGGTTGGAACGAATGAGGCCATTGCAGGTGCAGGTTGACCCCAATATCGGCGTAATTGCTTGTTACACATAACGATAAACCTGCACCCCTAAGGATCTAATTATGAAAATACGTGAGTTATTGGGTGATGATAGCGGTCCCGTAGTCAGGGACGATGACCTGAGGGATGGCAACGGAGATATCGTCCTATGGCAGAAATGGTTTGTTTTAAAAGCAGGTGTTCTGGGTGGTGAACTCGTTTTGGTCGTCTCGGAGGAAAAATACTTGGAGGAGGCTCGGTCCAAACACCCTGGCTTAGTCGTCTATTTCCCTCGTGAGGTTAAGGAGTTGTTGCTGCGCAGAACGACTCCCATGTTCTCCCGGCGGGTGCACATGATCAAGAAAGTGCTGGACGGAGTGATTGTTCCGTGGAATCGCCTTGGATGAGAGGGAAGAGGAGCGTTGAGATGCAACGACCAACCCCCGGATCGGATGTCCGAGGGCGATCGGCAGCTCCTCTGGATCCGCTGGCGGCTCGCTCAGGAGATGCCTTCTTCGAGGATTTTCTTCACGGTATCGAGATCCCCTCGGGCTGTCGCCAGCACGACACCCTTGACGAACTTGGACGCCTTGGCGGATCCGGCGACCCGGTGGATCAGATCGCGTTCGGCGCGGGTCAACCTAAAGGCGAACACGACGAGTGGTTCGGTGACGTTCGGCTTCGGGGCGGGTTCGGGCTTGGTAGCCTTCGGGGCCGACTCCGGTTCGATCACCTTAGGTGTGGTCTCGGCCGTCTTGGGGGCCTGCTTGGCGTCCTTCGCTTTCTGCTCCGATTGGGTCTTCTTCGTGTCCTTCTTTGTGGCTGGTTTGGTCTGCTTCCTAGCCATGATCATTTCTCCTTCTGGTTATGGGTTCGTCCTGGTCATCTTGTCCAGCGCCGGTTTGATGCCTGCCTCTCCGTCGTCGCAGGAGAGCAGTTCTTCAATTTCTGTGGCCCAGTGCAAGAAGTCGTACCGGCCACCGGCGATCGTGTTGTCCGACATCTCAGCAGCCTCGCGCATGAGCCCAGCAGCCTTGGCGAGCAGGTCGGCGGCTTGTTTGGCTTTCTTCGTGGCCTTCGCGTTCGTCCGGTTCATGTTCCCCCTCCTTATGGGCCAGGCCCCATCGCCCGGCGCATTGGTAACAACGCTTCCAACCCGAGAGAAGTCAAGTTAGCGGGAGCATTAAAATGACGAGAAACAAAAGATTAACGCTGTGGTCCGCGCTGCCGCCGTACCTGGGTGGAAAGCGACGGCTTTGTCCCCTGATCTTCCGTGAAGTGGACCGGATCCTGCCACGGCGGTGCTGGTCTGGTTTGACATTCTTGGACGGATTCATGGGTGGCGGATCGGTCTCGCTCTATGCCAAAGCGCAGGGTTTCAGGGTGGTTTCGGTGGATATCGCCGA
>JAHJDP010000082.1 GCA_018831195.1 Candidatus Eisenbacteria bacterium
GAAGAGACATGCACATGCAGGTCGAAACGATCCATGAGGGGGCCGGAGATGCGGTTGAGGTAGCGGTGTTTCTGCCCTTCCGAGCAGCGGCACGGCTTCCGGCTTGAATCGCTGGAGCCGCTTTGTCCGCAAGGGCATCCCTGCGTTGCCATTTTGTGATCTCACTCTCCGAACGCCGAAACCCCTTGATAGAGCATATCCTACAGAACTCCAGACCATCGGGGATCATGTCCGAAAGCGCCGGTTAGACCTCGGACTCACCCAACAGGAGGTTGCGTTGATGATGGGGGTTAATAAGACAACTATCTTCAATTGGGAGGCCGGAAGGGTTGCCCCGGACCTTCATGCGTTGCCAGAAGTTCTCAAGTTCCTTGGGTACGATCCCCGCCCACAGGCCGACACTTTTCCTGAGCGGATCCGACAGCTCCGCCAGGGACTCGGGCTATCACTGGAGGAGTTGGCAGCAAAGATCGGGGTCGATCCCTCGACAATCCAGAAATGGGAACGACTCGGATTTCGCCCCCGTCCCCGGCTCTTTGCCCGCCTCGCCAAAATCCTCAGCATCCCCGAGCCGCCGGAGGGTGCTCCCCTGGGGGATCGCCTCCGCGCCCGACGGCTGGCGCTCGGACTGACCCAGGCAGAAGCTGAGGCACAGATCGGGGTCAGTCAGGACACGCTCTCCAGGTGGGAGCTTGGACGAATCCAGCCGCAGGGGGAAAAAATCAGGCAAACGCGCAGTGTGCTAGGCATTGAAACGTCTGCAGCAGAGCCCTGAATCGGCAGCGAGGCCTGCTACCTGGGCCGTTTGGTTGTGTCGCCATCAGTACGAATATCGGCGGATCGAGTGACTTCAAATTCCTACACGACCGACCATCGCCTACTTGGAATTGACCCGAATTAAAACTTGGCATATCCTCCCTGCAGATCGCACCCGGGCCTAATAACAGAGATAGACGGAGCCGTTCCCCGGGGAAATCACAAATTCAGGCGGAGGTGGAGATGCGGCCGCACCATCATCGCAACCGAAGAAAGCAAGGATCCATTCATCCCGGCACTGGGGAAGTGGATTATCCTATCTCCTCCCATGGATCGATTCTCACAACACAGCAGTTGACATCAAAGGTACTCAAGAAAATTGCGATTTGGGTCTTCAGACCTTCGATCTCCATGGATGGGAATGATCGATAACTGATCGTGGTCAAGGAGAAGGCCTAATTCCACCGTGAACTTACGTCCATTCATGCTGGAATTTATGTCCAACGTCGTTCCGGACGTAACTTCGTGAACGGAAGAGTCAGAAAACATAGGAGAGCTTAACAATGAGCAATACAAGAGACAGACGCACATTGAACCCGAATTGCATTCCAGGAATTTTAATTTTTAAAATCTGCTTCGTTTGCACATTTGCTTTGCTGGGCATTTCCTATGCCGTGGATGGTCCATCGCCGAATGTTGGCACTGACTATGATTTTGATCCCAGATTGGTTCATATTGAGTCGATAGGAGATTACGATCGAATCACTTATGAGGGAGCCGAGCAGGATTATAGTCAAAGACGGATCGGTCATCCGCAACTCCCCATTCTCGGCAAGTGGTTTATTCTACCCGATCAGATGAAGATCGAACGCTTGGATGTGACCGTCGCCAGGTGGGATACACTCCCGGGTACCTACCTTCCCACCCCAATCCAATCTGATGATGGAACGGAGTGGATTGACCCCGACATGCCCACATAGGATTCCGAGAATGCATATCCGGAGCAATTTCATCTTGTTGTCAAAGATGGTTTTATGCGCGGCTATCACCTGGGAAAAGTTGTACTATATCCTCTTCGATACTTGCCATCTCAACGACGGCTCTTAATAGCCCGAAATGTGAACCTGGAAGTTCAGCTTGCGAGAATGTCTCCGGAAGAAAATGCCAAAGTCTTTCGAATCCGTCGACCTGAAGCCCGCGATACCCGCCTAAAAACAGAAGTGGCGTGGATCCGGAATCTAGTGGAAAATCCCCTACTTTTCGACCTGTTTTACCCTCGCGGTGAGCAAAATACTAATAATTATATGATCCAAGGATCCGAGAGATCCCCTTATGGCGGAGAACCTACTTGTTGGCCATCCCTCGATGGACCAGCTCCTGCACAAATTATCATCACGGACAGTGTCACAATTGCAGGAGAGCGTATTGGAAATATGGTCGAGATTTTCCAGAACTATGCGAACTGGAAAACTGAAGACAGGGGATTACCTACTATCGTCAAGACTGTAAGCGAGATTATTGCGAATCCTGAATACCAATCATTCGATGTAGTTGAGAGCATCAAAATGTTCATTCACCACGCTGCTCAAGATTGGGGTACAAAGTGGGTCCTGTTGGGAGGCGATACCGATATCGTGCCCACCCGTAGATTGGGTGGACCAAATCTAGGCGACCATAATCGCCTAGATCCCCCGGCCGATATCTACTATTCGGTGTTCACTGGAGATTGGAATCTCAACGATGATGCCTATTTCTGGGAGAACAATAACGATGCGGCTCCCGATAGTATTGTACATTTTGATTCAGGCTTCCCCCAAATATGGATTGGACGGGTGCCATGTCGAAGCGCCCTGGACGCCCAGGTCATAACAGAAAAGATTCAGGCTTATCTTGATCCACCGTCATTACCTTCGGATTATTATCAATCAGCTCTCTTTGTGGCTGGCCCCACCAACTCTATGAACCCAAGCGATAGTCTTAGTAGTGGCTATACAGCTTCTGAGCGCATTCTCCGTGTTCTCGATGGGTCGCCTTATAACTGGAGTGACATTGAACGTCTTTATGCAATGATACCGTCTCATGCCGAACAATGTGATGCTTCCTTAATCCAATGCTACCATGATTTAAAAGATTCGCTGGATTATGCTTGGCAGCCGGCAATTTCCTGGGATACAGATGAATTGAAAGACCGACTCAATGATGGGTATCATTTTGTGTGGCATGTTGAACATTCGGAACGGGAGAAACTTGGCAATCCAACAGTTGATGGCTCGCCATATGCAGCGGGATGTTTAGATTCAACGGCAAATGCCATATGGGATGGCCTCTGCGTAAACTGGCTGAATAATGAATGGCGATCAATTGAAGATTTTACCGCGGAGCAAGCCTATGAATTGCAAAATTCTGCTTCCGAGCCACGCTATTCGATCATATTTAGTTCTGGTAGCCTGACAAATGAATTTGACATGCATTCCGTGAGCGAAAAATTCCTCCTTGCCCCCAACGGAGGCGCTGTCGCTTATGTTGGCAAAATTCAATCTCCTGGCGGGTTGAATTATCCGTCTAAAATTACGGAGACAACTTTGGATAACATCGTGGGAGGAAGTCCATCACCATCACTTGGTGAAGCTCTGATCTTGTCAATTGTTGAAAATGACGTGGACTACGATCTTTATCCCATTCTCACTGACAACAAATGGGCTTATATCATGCCTCTTCTGGGTGACCCAGCCATGGAGGTTTGGACCCAAACTCCTACAGAGATCGAAGCAACAATCAATCCCAATCAAATATCCAGTCTTGGAGCACAGAAGATCACAGTGACTGTGCGGAAGAAAAACACAGTAATCCCCGTGGCAAATGCAATTGTCTGCTTGAAGCAAGGTGACTTGGCATATGGCGTGAAAGTCACCAATTCTGCAGGTCTTGTTTCCTTCGATGGATTTCCTGTTTTGGACACGCTCGGAATCCACCTATCCGTCGTTACGCATAATCATCTACCACTTGCAGACACACTCGACATTACTACAACACCCGCTTTTCTCGCTTATGATCATCATCTACTGGATGATTCCTCTCCAGGGGGAGATGGCGATGGAATCTTGGAGGCTGGAGAGACTGCGAATGTAAGAGTCATCTTCAGAAACCGTGGAGATGCAGCAGCCTCCTCCCCTAGCTTAGATCTCTGGCCGACACCGAGGATTCTTTTTGATTTGGACATCAATGAGGAATTCCGGCCGAAGACGACCTACATTGGAAAATATAGTGGAAATCCACCTGCGACCGCGGACACTTTTCGTCTGCCCCTGAGTTGGGAGGGTCTGCGAATTGAGGGGGAACCTGCGTATTCTGACCTCACAAGCGAACGATTGGAAATCTGGCGAACTAGCGCCACCGGCCAATATGTGGTGGAGTCCACTTCGCCATCAGCATCGGCAGATACGGTTTTTACTGGAATCTTAAAAACCATCGGTTCGTTCTCTAGTGTTTCTATGACAGGCGAGGGGCTGGACGATTATTATTGGAGCGCCGATTCAATTTGGTTCGAGTTTCATGGCGATCTGACGCCAGATATGCTGTATTTTACAGCCGAATCACCAGAATGGGTTGATGTGACTGGTTCAGGTGGGACAATGCCTCGAAGTGTAGCGCCAAATGATACGGTTGGTCGGTCGTTCGAAGTCAGTCTCACTGAAAAGGTACCAGATCAATCCACAATGGTCTTCACATCGACGGCCAATTTCAATTCGACAAAGTGGTCCCACAGTGACTTCTCTTCGCTTGTTCGCGCACCCATAACCGATCCGATAATGGTGGACTGGGAATTCGGAGATTTAGTCATGGGATGTGATACATCGGCTATTGTGCGGCCAATGATCCGCAACTTGGGTGGTGCCCAAGCCGAAAGTATTATGGTGATTTTCCACAAGACAAGTGGGAATGCTTCAGTCTTGGATAGTATCGCGAGCTTTTCAGAGATGAAGCCCGGCTCGTTAGCGGTTGCTGTGGACTCAGTAGTTCTTTGTGCAGATGAATTCGAAGAAATAGTATCAACGACATATAATCTTGAAATCCGAACCTATCCTAGGAATGTCCACCCCTGTATCGCTGCATATATTGATGGGGGTGGCTCTCATGGGAGCCAGATTGATCCGCCCACTGCCCTGAGCTTGGATTCGGCGGGTCGCGCCTTTATTCTTCGGTGGGACGCGCCAGAGGAGGCGAATCGGTATTTGATTTTCCATGTTCCTGAAGAAGGTGAAAATGAATTTCTAGGTGTTGCCGACTCAACGACTCGATTTGAGGTGACTCACATCAACGGAGGGAGAATAGAGCCTCTGGACGAAAGCGATGATTTAATCCCGTACACTTTCATGGTAAAAGCATGCGATAGATTGGACTGCGGAGGTGAAGCCACAACCAGTTCAGACTATGCTTGGTTGCCAGAAAATGACGAGTGGCCGAAGCGCGTTCCGGATGGAATAAACACGGCGCCTCTCGTTCTC
>JAHJDP010000083.1 GCA_018831195.1 Candidatus Eisenbacteria bacterium
CCGCAATCCAATATCGCACCCTTGAATGGATCGGGGAAATAATCCAGCGGAGCAGCATCCTCAAGGGCTTTCTCGAAGCAGGATCTAAAACCATCGGGATCGGACTTATACCAATCATTTGTGTCCTTGATGCCCTCCGGTGGCTGCAAGATAAATACGTCCCCGACCCAATGCAAGGCTCGCAACCGCTTTGACAAACCATCAACAAACTGGCAGCCTGCATCATCCCGCTCCTGAACGATGTAGATGTAGGGCACATCCCGAATGTGGACAAGTTCCAATTTCTCCGCATTGGATGCCCCGGGTATACCAAGGACAGGGTAGTCATAATGGAGCAGGGTCCAGGTGCAGGACTCACCCTCAACGAGCACGACGAAACACTTGTCTTCCCGTTGCGCCAACCAGTTCAGACCATAGACCCTAGCCGAGTCGCCTGTGTTGTGGTTGTATTTTGGCTTGCCGTTCAGAGAAGCACGCCACTTGATCATGATTTCTCGTCCCCCGGCATCAAAATATGGGACGGCGACCCGCCCGGATGGATTATCCCGAAGACCAAGTTGGCGGAGGTATTCCTCGGGCAGGGCCGTCTTCTCTGCCAGGGCTGAAACTGTGACAGGTTCGGATTCTGGGGAGGTGCTCAGCTCGGGCCTGCCTCCAGTGGCTTGAACGGATTCTGATTTGCATGCCGTTGGGGCTTGGCGTTCATCCCTGGAAATGTCGTTTGGTCCAAGGCCAAGAGCATGTTGGATCTCTTCGTAGGAACATCCCGCATGGCATTTGAGTAATACCCGGCCGCCCTCACCTTCCGAGATACTCAGCGATGGGTCTTTATCATTGTGCGCCGGGCAAAGGGCCATCGCCCCCGACGTTGTCCTCCGCACTCCCTGCAGCCTGTCGAGGACAGCATCGAACCTTATGCCGGTGGTCGGCGTGTCTGATAGCGTGCTCATGATTCGACAAAGACCCGGAACGGCAAGCCACCCTGGATGTCGATCCGTTCAATTTGGCCATTGTCGACTCGGGTCATCTCATCGAACAGATCGATGACCTGCTTCTTCAGAAGGAAGTCATCCTTGCCCTTCGCGGGACCAGGGCCAGCCCGGCCTAATCGGATCTCCCGCACGACTCTGGGCGGTGGATCGAGGACGGGCTCGCCATTTTCACCAGCGGGATCCGCCCTAGGAATTTCATGTCTATTCATTAGAGCCTCCACTTCATGGCCAGCTCAGCAGTCTGTTACTTCGGCTGTGATTCTCTTATGGGACTTTCAATAAAGACTCTGAAAGGTTTACCATGCCGAACTTCAATTCGCTCGATGGTTCCGGTACCTAAACGATCTAGTTCGCTGAAGAATTGAATAACCTCTGTCTGAAGCTCAAAATCTGTGAGCTGACATTCGGGTCGCGGATCGTTATCACCCGGAATTTTCAATTCTCGGACTATCCGCGGTGGAGGATCAGAAAAGGGTTCACCATCAACAACCAAGAGTCCATGGATACTTCCGTAATTGAGAAGCTGCATGGTTTCGACAAGCCATTGCCTATTTGCGCTGATTGTAGACTTCCTCATTTTTGGAATCTCCAGTTCATGACTTGCGACGCCCCAAAACAACACTCACGTATCCATCAGGATGGGCTCTGATGCCGGACAGATCGCATTGCCCGGTCCGCATGTCCCCCAAGCCACCGTTCCCAAGCCTCCCGAGGAATCCGGAGTGTCCTTCCGATTCGAACCGATGGGATCACACCATCCGCAATTAATTGGTAGACGCGACCTGTCGTTACCCCCAACAAAGGTGCGATATCAGCTGGCCGGAGTAGTTGCTTGTCGTTCATAGTGATCCCCCTTGAAAGACCCATGCACTTTTGTCTTGTCCTGTGTACCATCCTATCGTATCTTCATGAAATATGAGTGGAGGATACGCATGGATAAACCAACAACGGAGACACAGCTCCGCAAATGGCTAGAAAAGGAACTCAGGGGACCGGTATTAAAACCAATCTGGAAATATCTGGTGGACGGCGCCTATGTCCTCGATGCCTTAGTTCCTCACGAGCCGCGCGGACTAGACAATCTTCTCGAAGCGGCGCGCAAATTTAACGCCATGTTGCTTGGATATCAGCCTGGTAGAAAAAGAAACCGGGTACAAAAATCAAGGGTCCAAGCTCTATTGCCGAAGGCAGAGATTCTGAGAGCCCAGGTTACAGCCAATTATCTGGCACGCATGGCGGCTTACGCACCTGGAGTACTCCGTTTCCGGAAAGTAATCCTTGATGGAAAGACCCTGACCACAAAGCAAGCTGGAGTCCTATTGGATTCAGAGGCTCCTCGCATCTTCGGATTGAGCTTTTTCAAGAAGCATGAAATCCCGTTGGTCGGACAAAACTCCTGGATCGTCTTCTACGGCAAGAACGGCCAAGTGCGCCCGATGTACTCGCCCAAGAACTCAATGATTGAGATCCAATGGAAGGGACATAACTTGGACGTTCCCTACGACAGAGACCTAAGGTTGCGCATGGATGATGACAAGACGCCACAACTCACTATTCTGGGTCATCGATTCACTCCACTTCCTCCGAAGCGAGGGTTCCATCGAGGTTCACAGACATCGGTTCTGCCCGGATCGATCTTTGCTGAACTGCGTGAGGCGAGTCTAGAGCTGACAGAGGCTTTCGGATGGCACGAGGAGGACGCAACCTGGTTTGTGCTTACCGAGGACCCTCCGCAGTCCAGTCCGCTTGAAGTCGAGCCAGAGGGGATGCTGCGACATGACCATCATCGCTTGCGTCTGCGAATCACCGTAGATCCATGGGTCTCACCGAAGACCCTCATGAACGTTTACCAATACCTGCAAAAACAATCGACTGGTCGTCAAAGTCATCGGTTCAGCGAGCGAAATCTAATGCTGGTGGATGAAGTCTCAGAACAGATTCACAAGCATGATCCGGTGCCGTCATGGCGAGAACTGATGCGTCTCTGGAACAGAGCGCATCCGGACCTTGCTTACGACCACCCCCAGCGCTTCCATCGAGATTTTAGGCGCACAGCTGAAAAGCTAATCATCCCCGAGTATTTCTGGCCATGGTTCGCGCCCAAGAAAAAGACAAAGCCTAAGAAGTAACATCCTAGCTTAGACTACTGGACAGCACTGGTCGTGGAAAAGCCGCGCCCAACTAACCTTTTGCATTTTCCAATTGCTTTCGATCACGATCTTTCTGATATGGTGTTCGGTCACCTGATCCCGGCCATCCGTCGTTCTTGGAAGAAACAAGATCTCCTCCTGGATCTCAGGTGCAAGGCTCAGCAAATCCATGATCTGGCTGACCCTCGCGCGGCTCACACCACCTAGCCTGGCCAGATCGGCGTAATCCTTTACAATTCCTTGGCGAATTAGATCGTCGTAACGGATTGCCAGGGCCATGAGGCGGGATATTCGCGGGACTCGGCCTGGTTTAACAGATGGCGGTGTCGGTCTGGCTCCCCTCTTCAACCGTCGACGCCCTCTGTCACCGTTCCGAAAGTGGACTTTGAACTCCAGGGTCGGGCCGGCTGACAAGGCCGCCGCCGTCTCCGGGCGTGCCTTCCCGCTCATGGTGCCCCCTCCTGTGAGAGCGCTTTGATCCCCG